>NZ_BAABBP010000014.1:0-93713 GCF_039538025.1 Comamonas faecalis | reverse complement strand
AGGGGCAAAACGCCCCGATCGGCGGGCAAAAAAATAGTTGCCCCTGCCGAAGTCAACTCAAATTGCATCATCTGAAAAATAGCCCAGACGTAGCACGCCTGGAGGTGAGTTATTCAGAGCATCCTTAGAGCCTAATGGCCTAGTTCACTGCCGCATAGGCAGCTCAGAAAAAAATGAGCGATATATACCAAAAACGCGGTAAGTTCACTGCCGCATAGGCAGCTCAGAAACTGTTCACACAAGGCTACTACCTGCACATCTTGTTCACTGCCGCATAGGCAGCTCAGAAAATCATGGAGTCGAGCGAGTGCCGGCAGTAGCCGTTCACTGCCGCATAGGCAGCTCAGAAAATGTCGTCTTGGTCTGGCTTGAATGTGGTCATGTTCACTGCCGCATAGGCAGCTCAGAAAGGTAGTCTTCCGCTCCCGGGCGCAGGCTCAGGGTTCACTGCCGCATAGGCAGCTCAGAAATTTGCGGCCAGGGCGCCCAGGTCGGCGGTTTTGTTCACTGCCGCATAGGCAGCTCAGAAAAGCTACTGCCAGATTTTGGCTGGTATCTCCTAGTTCACTGCCGCATAGGCAGCTCAGAAAGTCGACACCCCGTTTGACGCCGCGCCCGAGGCGTTCACTGCCGCATAGGCAGCTCAGAAAGTCAGCAGCGCCATGGGCACGGGCGTCAACGTGTTCACTGCCGCATAGGCAGCTCAGAAATTGGTGGAGAGCCCTGCGCCAGCGACCAGCTCGTTCACTGCCGCATAGGCAGCTCAGAAATACAACACAGATTTCGCAGGAGCGCCCAATGAGTTCACTGCCGCATAGGCAGCTCAGAAATTCAAGGCGCGCCGCGAAATGCAGACGGCCATGTTCACTGCCGCATAGGCAGCTCAGAAATTGCCCAGCATCACACCGTAGGTGGAGATGCCGTTCACTGCCGCATAGGCAGCTCAGAAAGAGAACGTGACGCTGCGCGTCTCCAGGCGCGAGTTCACTGCCGCATAGGCAGCTCAGAAAACCGACACGACGATCACCGTCGACGCCGAAATGTTCACTGCCGCATAGGCAGCTCAGAAAGGCGTGGCGTTTGACGTCTTTGATGCCGCCGTGTTCACTGCCGCATAGGCAGCTCAGAAATGGCCCTGGCTTGAGCAGGCAAAGGCGGTGATGTTCACTGCCGCATAGGCAGCTCAGAAATGGTCGATCGGTCGGAAGATTGCTGAGGAAGTGTTCACTGCCGCATAGGCAGCTCAGAAACATTTCGACCAGCAGGCGGGCCTGGATCTGCTGTTCACTGCCGCATAGGCAGCTCAGAAATGTATGGCCGCCTGTCCGAGCGCGTCGTCTACGTTCACTGCCGCATAGGCAGCTCAGAAATCTAAAACGCGTCTGTAAACACAAGTTTTATTGTTCACTGCCGCATAGGCAGCTCAGAAAACTCGACCTCGTAGGCCACGGCCTTGTCTGCCGTTCACTGCCGCATAGGCAGCTCAGAAACAGTGGCAAGGTGGGCAATGGCAGGTGCTGCCGTTCACTGCCGCATAGGCAGCTCAGAAATGGCGCGCGGTCAAGAACAACGTGCTCAAACCGTTCACTGCCGCATAGGCAGCTCAGAAAACGGCCCTGCTGCTGCACGCTGGCGGGTCGACGTTCACTGCCGCATAGGCAGCTCAGAAAGTCAGCCCACCACCGCCTGCGCCAGACGAGTAGTTCACTGCCGCATAGGCAGCTCAGAAATCGGAAAGACGAGGGCCATCACATCAGGGCAGGTTCACTGCCGCATAGGCAGCTCAGAAACGTACCGGCGCGCTGATTGCCACGCTGGACGTGTTCACTGCCGCATAGGCAGCTCAGAAAAGGTGCGGATTCCCGACAGCATGCCGAGGCTGGTTCACTGCCGCATAGGCAGCTCAGAAATACGATATTGCCGCCGGGACGTTTACAACCACGTTCACTGCCGCATAGGCAGCTCAGAAAACACCGTGCCGTCGGCGGTGACGCCCGTGCCCGTTCACTGCCGCATAGGCAGCTCAGAAACTTGGCCTGGGCAGCGCGGCGCAGGCCGCGACGTTCACTGCCGCATAGGCAGCTCAGAAATGTCCGCCCAGACCTACCGCGTCGTCGCGGTCGTTCACTGCCGCATAGGCAGCTCAGAAATCCACAAAAACCAGCTTCCCGCGTCCGTTGGAGTTCACTGCCGCATAGGCAGCTCAGAAATGCCGCCGCGCTTGATCCCGCAGGAGGCGCGGGTTCACTGCCGCATAGGCAGCTCAGAAAGCTGTCTTGCTGCTGCCTGCCGCGATGACGGCGTTCACTGCCGCATAGGCAGCTCAGAAAACACCCACGCACGGGCCGACTACCCGCGCGAGGTTCACTGCCGCATAGGCAGCTCAGAAAAGGGCGGCCTGCGCCAGGCTCCAGGGGTAGGCGTTCACTGCCGCATAGGCAGCTCAGAAATGGTGGATACCTGGCGTGGCTCGGCTGGCAGCTGCTGCGCGCGCCTGCAGCAGCGCATCGCGACCTGCCCATGCCGGGCTGGCACACCGCCCTGCCGCGCTGGAGCGCCGGCCTGCGCATGGGCCTGGCCTCGGGCCTGCTCAACCCCAAGAACGCGCTGTTCTACGCCAGCCTGTTTGCGCTGCTGGGCAATGCCGCCACAGGCGTACGGTGGTTTTACGGCGCCTGGATGTTTACCGCCGTGCTCGCCTGGGATCTGGCCGTGGCCGTCGCCATCGGCCACCCCCGGGTGGTCGCGCGCTTCACCCGCCAGGTGCCCCGCATCGAGCGGGCGACGGGCGTGGTCTTGCTGCTGGCGCTCGGGATGGTGCTGATCCGGTAATGCCCAGGCCCGGGCGCGCTACGATGCCGCCCCACAGGTCGACACGCGCCACAACCCGGAGACATCCACCCCATGCAACCCTACGACGCCGCCATCCTCATCGGGCGCTTCCAGCCCGTGCACAACGGCCACCTGGCGCTGCTGCGCGCGGCGTTGGCGCAGGCGCGCCAGGTCATCGTCATCCTGGGATCGGCCCACCAGGCGCGCACGCCGCGCAACCCCTTCACTTGGCAGGAGCGCGCCGACATGCTGCGCGCCGCGCTGCCCGAAGCCGAGCGCAGCCGCATGGCGCTGCTGCCGGTGCGCGACTACTACGATGAGCCGCGCTGGGCCGAGGCGGTGCGCCAGGCCGTCGCCGCGCACCTGCCCGCGGATGCCCGCATTGCGCTGATCGGCCACTTCAAGGACGACACCAGCGGCTATCTGCGCGCCTTCCCCGGCTGGCCGCTGGTGCGCATGCCGCGCCAGGGCCAGTTCGACGCCACGCCGGTGCGCGACGCCTATCTTGGAGCCGCCCCCGGCGCGCTTGAGCCCGCACTGGCGGCACTGACCGGCCAGTTGCCCGCCAGCACCCGCGACTGGCTTGCGCGCTTTGCGCAAACGCCCGACTACGCCGCGCTGCAGGAAGAATGGCGCGTGCTGCGCGACTACCGCGCCAGTTGGGCCAACGCGCCCTACCCGCCGGTGTTCGTCACCGTCGACGCGGTGCTGCGCTGTCAGGATCAGGTGCTCTTGATCCGCCGCGCGCACGCGCCGGGCAAAGGGCTGTGGGCGCTGCCCGGCGGCTTTCTGGAGCCCTACGACACGCTGTGGCAGTCCTGCCTGCGCGAGTTGGCCGAGGAAACCCTGCTGCAACTGCCCGAGGCGCAGCTGCGCGCGGCGCTGCGCGGCGTGCAGGTGTTCGACCACCCGCAGCGCAGCCAGCGCGGACGCGTCATCACCCATGCTTTCTGCTTCGACCTGGGCGACACCCCCCTGCCCGCGGTGGAAGGCGGCGACGACGCGGCACACGCGCAATGGGTGGCGCTGGCCGACCTGCCGGCGATGGAGGCGCAGTTCCACGATGACCACTGGCAGATCCTCGGCCACTTTTTTCCCTTGCCCGCGCCGCTGAGGTCTTGAAATCGGCGACAACGCCCTTATCATTAGCACTCAAGGCGGATGAGTGCTAACAACACCATCTGCTGCAAATACGAAACGCCCGCCTCCATTGCGGGCGTCTTGTTGGGCATTTCGCCTTTTGTTTCAACTTAGGAGCCTTGCAAATGAAACTGCGCCCCCTCGCCGATCGCGTGATCGTCAAGCGCCTGGAAAACGAGACCAAGACCGCCTCGGGCATCGTCATCCCCGACAACGCTGCCGAGAAGCCCGACCAGGGTGAAGTGCTGGCCGTCGGCCCCGGCCGCCTGGATGAGGATGGCGACCGCGTCGCGATGAGCGTCAAGGTCGGCGACCGCGTGCTGTTCGGCAAGTACAGCGGCCAGACCGTCAAGGTCGAAGGCGACGAGCTGCTGGTCATGAAGGAAGACGACCTGTTCGCGGTCGTCGAGCAGTAATTTGGAAGCCGTTGGGCGCCCCGCCGGCTGCACCGCGCATGCCCGGACATGCAAGGCGCCCAACCCACGAACGCAACACTGGAGTTTTGAAAAATGGCAGCAAAAGACGTAGTTTTCGGTTCTGACGCCCGCGCCCGCATGGTCGAAGGCGTGAACATCCTGGCCAACGCGGTCAAGGTCACCCTGGGCCCCAAGGGCCGCAACGTGGTGCTCGAGCGCAGCTTCGGCGCCCCCACCGTGACCAAGGACGGCGTGTCCGTGGCCAAGGAAATCGAGCTCAAGGACAAGATCCAGAACATGGGCGCGCAGCTGGTCAAGGAAGTCGCTTCCAAGACCAACGACATCGCCGGTGACGGCACCACCACCGCCACCGTGCTGGCTCAGGCCATCGTGCGCGAAGGCACCAAGTACGTGGCCTCCGGCCTGAACCCGATGGACTTGAAGCGCGGCATCGACAAGGCCGTCGTCGCGCTGGTCGAGCAGCTCAAGAAGCAGTCCAAGGCCACGACGACGAGCAAGGAAATCGCCCAGGTCGGCTCCATCTCGGCCAACGCCGACGAGTCCGTGGGCAAGATCATTGCCGACGCGATGGACAAGGTGGGCAAGGAAGGCGTGATCACCGTCGAAGACGGCAAGAGCCTGGACAACGAGCTGGAAGTCGTCGAAGGCATGCAGTTCGACCGCGGCTACCTGTCGCCCTACTTCATCAACAACCCCGAGAAGCAGGTCGCGCTGCTGGAAAACCCCTTCGTGCTGCTGTTCGACAAGAAGATCAGCAACATCCGCGACCTGCTGCCCACGCTGGAAGCCGTCGCCAAGGCCAGCCGTCCGCTGCTCATCATTGCCGAGGACGTCGAGGGCGAGGCCCTGGCGACTCTGGTGGTCAACACCATCCGCGGCATCCTGAAGGTCGTCGCCGTCAAGGCCCCCGGCTTTGGCGACCGCCGCAAGGCCATGCTGGAAGACATCGCCATCCTGACGGGCGGCAAGGTCATCGCTGAAGAAGTGGGCCTGACGCTGGAGAAGGTGACGCTGGCCGACCTGGGCCAGGCCAAGCGCGTGGAAATCGGCAAGGAAAACACCACCATCATCGACGGCGCCGGTGCCGCCGCCGACATCGAGGCGCGCGTCAAGCAGGTGCGCATCCAGATCGAGGAAGCCACCAGCGACTACGACCGCGAGAAGCTGCAAGAGCGCGTGGCCAAGCTGGCCGGCGGCGTTGCCGTGATCAAGGTCGGCGCTGCCACCGAGGTCGAGATGAAGGAGAAGAAGGCCCGCGTCGAAGACGCACTGCACGCCACCCGCGCTGCGGTGGAAGAAGGCATCGTCGCCGGCGGCGGCGTGGCCTTCCTGCGCGCACGCCAGGCCATTGGCGACCTGCAGGGCGACAACGCCGAGCAGGATGCCGGCATCAAGCTGGTGCTCAAGGCCATCGAAGCGCCGCTGCGCGAAATCGTGGCCAACGCCGGTGGCGAGCCCTCGGTGGTGGTCAACGAAGTGCTGGGCGGCAAGGGCAACTACGGCTTCAACGCCGCGACCGACACCTACGGCGACATGCTGGAGATGGGCATTCTGGACCCGACCAAGGTGACCCGCGCCGCGCTGCAGCACGCCGCCTCCGTCGCCTCGCTGCTGCTGACGACCGAAGCCATGGTCGCCGAGTCGCCCAAGGACGACGCACCCGCCGGCATGCCCGACATGGGTGGCATGGGCGGCATGGGCGGCATGGGCATGTAATCGCCTACGCGACGGGAAGAAGGCTTCAGCCTTCTTCCACGGCCCGCATCACGAAAGGCTGCTTCGGCAGCCTTTTTTGCGTCTGCATCATTCCGTTCGGGCGAATTTTTGAAGGACGGCAAGCAATCGACTTCTGCCGCCGACTGGCCCCCATTCGGAAAGTAGGAAAATTTTTCTTATAGTTACTAAGAATCATTCTCATTTATAGCGATAATGCACTCAGGCCGCGACGCACGACGTTGCGGCACGACGCTCATCGTGGGGTCGCCAGCGGGTCGTTCAATGCAGCCCGTTGGCTACTTTTTGCCAGTCACCGGTTCGCCCTTTAGCCAGGCATTTTTTTGCACGAACACGAGCGCATTCTTCGCAAGTCCGCCCGATTCCGATGGAGAGCCGCTGCGCCGTGCCCTACCCCGAAGAAGACTCCGATCTGCTGGCAGCGGAACATGGCGTGCTGCTGCGCCACTTCGGCGCGCTGCAACGGCGCTGCACCGAGCAGGCCCGCGCCCAGGCCCAGGAGATCGCCCGACTGCAGCAGCAACTGGTGCGCGTGCGCGCCCAGGCCGTCGTGCTGTGCAGCGTGCTGGCCTGGGAGCGCGAAGACCGCCGCCGGCAACTCGCTGCCAGCGCCGCCTGGCTCGAACCGGATCTTCTCCCTCCAACGAACACCCATGCCGAAACCGATGCCGAAGCCGAACGGCTGGCGCGCAGCCAGCGCTACGCCGATCTGGTGATCTGCCAGACCGGCTGTGTGAGCCACGGCCATTTCTGGCGCGCCGAGGATTTTTGCCGGCGCAAGGGCGCGACCTGCGTGCTGGCCGAGCAGCCCGACGCGCTGCGCATCCTGCGCAGCCAGCCCACCGAGCAGGCCCAGCCCGCCGAACCCGCCACCGTGAACGACAAGGACATGCCATGAGACAGCCCGCCCTCCAGTTCCCCGCGACCGCCCAGGACGCCTCCATCATCAACGACACGCCCGACCACCCGCTGCTGAGCGAATGGAAACAGCTCACCCGCGAGGGCCTGGCGGCCCGCCGCGCGCACTGCCTGGCGCACGCGCTGGCCTGGTACACGCGGGCGCTGTGCGTGGCGCGCCAGCTGCTCACCCATGCGCAGGACAGCCATGCGCCGCACGAGCGGCTCGCCGCCTACGTCACCGCCCACCTGAATCTGGCCGACTGCTACGCCGACATGAACCAGCCTGCCAGCGCCGCCGAATGCCTGTGCCGCGCCCACCACAAGCTCATGGCACTGCAGGACAGCGACGCCGCGCCACAGCCCCTGCGCCTGGAGGCGGCCCGGCTGCTGCAGTCCACCCGTGCGGCCTTGCAGCAAGGCCGGCGTGCGCGCAGTGCTCAAGCACTGCATACGCTGCATGCATTGCCCAATGCCCTGATGCATTGACCCGGAGAAGCGGTTGTTGGCCGCTTGCGCTTGCCATCCTTATCGAATGCGAGTGCGGGTGCGCCTGCCTGGCGCCCACATCACAGGGGCGCCGCCGTGCGACTCAACGCATGCGTTGCAGCAGTCCGGCCGTCGAGGCATCGAGCCCCGCCACGTCACCGCTTTGCAGGCGCGGCAGCAGGTCCAGCGCCATTTGCTTGCCCAGTTCCACGCCCCACTGGTCGAAGCTGTTGATGCCCCACAGGCTGCCCGAGCAGAACACCCGGTGCTCCTGAAGCGCCACCAGCGCGCCCAGCGAGGCGGGCGTAAGCGCGTCCAGCAGCAAGAACGTGCTGGGCCGGTTGCCCGGAAAGTGGCGGTGGCCGCAGTCGCTGTGCCGGCCCTGCATCAGCGCCCGCGCCTGGGCCAGCGCGTTGGCCAGCAGCATCTGGTGGTGGCCCGCCAGCGCGTGCATGCCCTCGCGCACCGCGACGAACTCCAGCGGCAGCACGTCCGGCCCCTGGTGCAGCAGCTGGAAGAACGCATGCTGGCCGTTGCTGCCCGGCTCGCCCCACAGCGCCGGCGAGGTGGCATAGGGCAGCGCCCGCCCGTGGTGGTCGACGCGCTTGCCGTTGCTCTCCATCTCCAGCTGCTGCAGGTGCGCCGGCAGGCGCCGCAGGTTGGCGTGGTAGGGCGCGATGCAGCGGCTGCCGAAGCCATGGAAGTTGCGATACCAGACGTCGAGCAGCGCCAGTCGCACCGGCAGATTGTGCTCCAGAGGCGCGGTGCGGAAATACTCGTCCATTGCGTGCGCGCCGGCCAGCAGCGCGCGAAAGCCGGCGTCGCCAATGGCGATCGCGATCGACAGGCCAATGGACGACCACAGCGAATAGCGCCCGCCGACCCAGTCGGCGAAGCCGAACGTCGTGGTGACGCCCCAGTCACGCGCCGCGGCGACGTTGCTGGTCAGCGCGACGAAGTGACGCGCCACGTCCTGCCCGCCCTGGGCGTCGAACCAGGCGCGCGCCGAGCGCGCGTTGGTCATGGTCTCCAGCGTGGTGAAGGTCTTGGAGGCGACGATAAACAGCGTGTGCTCGGGGCGCACGTTGCGCAGCACGCGGTCGAGTTCGTGGCCGTCGATGTTGGAGACGAAGTGAAAGCGCTTGCCCAGCACCCGGTAGGGCTCCAGCGCCACCACCGCCATCTGCGGCCCCAGGTCGGAACCGCCGATGCCGATGTTGACGATATCGGTGATCTGCGCGTCGGCCCGCACGCTCTCGGCAAACGCCAGCATCGCATCCAGCGTCTGGTGCACCTCCTTCAGCGCGCCGGCCACCCAGGGCTCATCGCCCGGCAGAGCCAGGCCGCGCGGGCGGCGCAACAGCGTATGCAGCGCAGCGCGCTGCTCGGTGATGTTGACCGCCTGGCCGGTCAGCAGCGCATCGCGGTGCCGCTGCAGGCCGCAGGCGCGCGCCATGTCCAGCAGCAGGCGCTCGCTGCCCCTGTCCCACAGGTTTTTCGACAGATCGGCAAACACCTCGGGTGCCTGCTGGCTGAAATGCGCAAAGCGCTGCGGGTCGCTGGCAAAGGCCTCGCGCAGATCGAGCTGACGTCCCTGGCGCTCGAAGTAGGCGCGCAACTGCGCCCATTGCGGCGTCTGGTCGCAGCGCGGCCCCAGCGCTGCCTGCGCGGTCTCGCATTCCTGTGGCATCACGGCATCCATGCGGGCAGCCCTCAGCGCTTGCGCACCACGACGCTGCCCACCGAATAGCCGGCGCCAAACGAGCAGATCACGCCTGCGTCGCCCGCGGCCAGGTCGCCGCGGTGGCGATGGAAGGCGATGATGGAGCCGGCCGACGCGGTGTTGGCGAATTCGTCCAGGATCAGCGGCGCGCGGTCGCGGCTGACCTCGCCCACCAGCTTCTTGATGACCAGCTGGTTCATGCCCTCGTTGGCCTGGTGCAGCCAGAAGCGGCGCACCCCGGCAGGCTGCAGATCCAGGGCGTGCAAGTGTTCCTCAATGTGCGCGGCGGCAATCGGCACCACCTCCTTGAACACCTTGCGCCCTTCCTGGCGGAAGGTCTTGTCGCGCGCGGCCGGGTCGCTGTCCTCGCTGCGGTTGAGAAAACCGAAATTGTTGCGGATGTTGTTGGAGAACTGCGTGGCCAGACTCGTGCCCAGCACTTCCCAAGTGTCGCTGGCGACTGCTTCCTCGGCGCGCTCGATGAGCACTGCGGTGCACACGTCGCCGAAGATGAAGTGGCAGTCACGGTCGTTCCATGCCTGGTGGCCCGAGGTGATCTCTGGGTTGACCACCAGCGCACAGCGCACGCTGCCGCTGCGCACCGCGTTGACCGCCTGCTCGATGCCGAAGGTGGCCGACGAGCAGGCGACGTTCATGTCGAAACCGTAGCCGCCCGCGCCCAGCGCCTGCTGGATCTCGATGGCCATCGCCGGGTAGGCGCGCTGCATGTTGGACGCAGCGCACACCACCATGCCCACGTCGGCGCCGCTCCTGCCCGCCTGGGCCAGCGCCTTCTGCGCCGCATCCACGCCAATTTCCGCCATCAGCGACAGCTGGTCGTCGCTGCGCTCGGCGTAATGCGGATACATGCGCGCCGGATCGAGGATGCCGGTCTTGTCCAGTACGTAGCGCTGGCGGATGCCTGAGGCCTTCTCGATGAACTCGACGCTGGAATGCTGCAGCGGCACACGCTCGCCGGCTGCAATCGCGCCGGCGTGGCGCGCGTTCTCCTGATCGGCGTAGTGGTTGAAGGCTTCGACCAGCTCGGCGTTGCTGATCGTAAACGGCGGCTGGTACAGGCCGGTGCCGCTGATGACGACTGAATGCATGGATAGTGGCTTTCCGCGCCCGCACGGGCGGGCGGCTGGCGCGAGTGTAGCGGGCTGACTCCCGGGCTCCGGCGGCTCAGGCCGCCGTCATCAATTGTTCTAACTTGACCGCGTCGACCGCAAACGCGCGAATACCTTCGGCCAGCTTCTCGGTGGCCATCGCGTCGTCGTTGAGCGCGTAGCGGAAACCCGCCTCGTCATACTGGATGCGCGGCAGATCCAGCGCGCGCGCGGCATCGGCATCAAGCGCCTGCACGATCGGCACGTCGCTGGCGGCCAGCTGCGCCAGGAGCTCTGGCGCAATCGTCAGCAGATCGCAGCCAGCCAGCGCCACGATCTGCCCGACGTTGCGAAAGCTCGCGCCCATCACCTCGGTGCCAATGCCGTGGTGCTTGTAGTATTGGTAGATGGCGCGCACCGAGCGCACGCCGGGGTCGTTGCTGCCAGCCGTCGCGGCCTCGTCCCAGGCGCTGCCGGCCTGCTTCTTGTACCAGTCGTAGATGCGCCCGACGAAGGGCGAGATCAGTTGCACGCCCGCCTGGCCGCAGGCCACGGCCTGCGCCATCGAGAACAGCAGCGTCAGATTGGTGTGGATGCCGCGGCGCTCGAGCTGGCGCGCCGCCTCGATACCCTCCCAGGTCGCGGCCACCTTGATCAGAACACGGCCCGTGTGCACGCCCTCGGCCTGGTAGAGCTCGATCAGGCGCTCCGCGCGCGCCACCGTGGCCGCCGTGTCAAAGCTCAGACGCGCGTCGACCTCGGTGGACACTCGCCCGTCGACGAGCGACAGGATCTCGCAGCCAAAGCGCACCAGCAGGCGGTCGATGACCTCGTCGACGGCGCGGCCGCGCCAGCGCTGCACCGCGTCTTGCAAGAGCGGCGCGTATTCGGGCTTCTGCACCGCTTTCAGGATCAGGGACGGGTTGGTCGTCGCATCGCGCGGCTGGAACTGCGCCATCTGCTTGAAGTCGCCGGTATCGGCCACGACGGTGGTGAACTGTTTCAGGGCCTGGAGCTGGTTCATGCACATCCTCATCGCAAAGCGCGCCCGCGGCGCGCATAGCCGTCAAGTGTATGCCGCTCGCGCGGATGAAACCGCGTTACATTCGCAACAGCTCCTCCGTCCTCAGCGTCCCCCATGCTCGACCGCATCGCCGCCTCCCTGCCCAGCCTGGCACCTGCCGAACAGCGCGTGGCGCGCCTGGTGCTGCACGACCCGCGCGCCTTCACCACGCTGCCGGTGCGCGAGCTGGCAGCGCGCGCGCTGGTCAGCAAGCCGACGGTGGTGCGCTTTTGCCGCAGCATGGGCTACGACGGGCTGGCCGACTTCAAGCTCAAGCTCGCCGGCAGCGTCAGCGAGGGCGTGCCCTTCATCCACCGCAGCGTGGATAGCGACGACAAGACCGCCGACGTGCTGGTCAAGGTGGTGGACAACGCGGTCGCGGCCTTTCTGCAGTACCGCAACGCCGCCAGCGTGCAGGCGCTGGACCGCGCCGCCGAGGCGATTGCCGCCACCTGGCGAACAGGGCGGCGCCTGGAGTTCTATGGCGCGGGCAACTCGGGCATCGTCGCGCAGGACGGGCAGCACAAATTCTTTCGGTTGGGCATCACCAGCCTGGCAACCAGCGACGGCCACATGCAGGTCATGAGCGCGACGCTGCTGGGCCCGGGAGACTGCGCGGTCATCATCAGCAATTCGGGGCGCACGCGTGACCTGATGGACGCCGCCGGCATTGCGCGCAAGGGCGGCGCGACGACGATTGCGATCACCGCCAGCGGATCGCCGCTGGCGCACAGCTGCCAGATCCACCTGGCGGCCGACCACCCCGAGGGCTACGACCGCTACAGCCCCATGGTCTCGCGCCTGCTGCACCTGCTCATCATCGACGTACTGGCCACGCGCGTGGCGCTGCGCATCGGCGAGCCGCTGCAGCCGGTGCTGCAGCAGATGAAGAACAACCTGCGCGCCAAGCGCTACACCTGAGTCCGCCCGCGCTACTTGGCCTCGGCCAGCAAGGTCTTGACGTCGGCCTCCAGCGCCTGAGGGCCGGCACCGTAGCGTTCATACACGCGCAGTTGCCCTTGCGTGTCGTACACATAGCTGCCGGCCGAATGATCCATGGTGTAGCTGGTCGGCGTCTGGCCGTCGACCTTGCGAAAGAACACCTTGAACTCCTTGGCCACGGCTTCCAGCTGCTCGGGCGTGCCGCGCAGCGCCAGAAAACCGGGATCGAAGTTGGCCATGTAGGCCTTGAGCACCTCGGGCGTGTCGCGCTCGGGATCAACCGTGATGAACAGCCCCTGCAGCCGCTCGCCGTCGGCACCCAGCGCAGCCTTGACCTGCGCCATCTCCTGCATCGACGTGGGGCACACGTCGGGGCACTGGGTGTAGCCAAAGAAGATCACCACCACCTTGCCGGCAAAGTCCTTGAGGCTGCGCTCGCTGCCGTTGTGGTCGGTCAGGTGGAAATTCTGGGCATATTCCAGCCCGGTCACGTCGGTGCCCTGAAAGCTCGCCTGCGGCTTGGAGCAGGCGGCCAGAGCCGCCACACAGCCGAGGGCGGCCAGGGTCTTGAGAGCATTGCGTCGAAACATGAAACCCATCACAGAACATAGTGATCGACCAGCAGCGCGGCAAACAGCGCGCTCAGGTGGATCAGGGAGAAACGAAAAGTCTTGCGCGCCAGCGCGTCGGAATAATCGCGCCACAGCACGAAGCCGTAGGCGCAAAAGCCCAGGCTCAGGACGATGGCGGCGATCAGGTAGATCCACGAGCTCATGCCGTAGACGAAGGGCATCAGGCAGCCGGCAAACAGGATGAGCGTGTAGAGAAACACCTGCAGCCGGGTGAACTCGTTGCCATGCGTGACCGGCAGCATCGGCAGGCCCGACTTGCGATAGTCCTCCACACGGTACAGCGCCAGCGCCCAGAAGTGCGGCGGCGTCCACAGAAAGATGATCAGGAACAGGATCAGCGCCTCGGGGCTGACCTGGCCCGTCATCGCCGCCCAGCCCAGCACTGGCGGCATGGCGCCCGAGGCGCCGCCGATCACGATGTTCTGCGGCGTCAGCGGCTTGAGGATGACCGTGTAGATGATGGCGTAGCCGACAAAGGTGGCAAAAGTGAGCCACATCGTCAGCGGGTTGACCAGGAAATACAGAATGCCCGAGCCCGCGGCGCACAACAGCGCCGAGAACGCGAGCGCCTGGCGCATCGACAGCTCGCCCTTGGCCGTGGGGCGCCAGGCGGTGCGCTTCATGCGCGCGTCGATGCTGCGCTCGACCATGCAGTTGAACGCCGCCGCCGCGCCCGCCACCAGCCAAATGCCAAAGCTGGCCACGGCCATACTCAGCCATTGCCCGGCCGTCGGCAGGCCAGGCACGGCCAGCACCATGCCGATGAAGGCGCAGAACACGATGAGCTGGATCACGCGCGGCTTGGCCAGCGCGTAGAACTGCGCCAGGCGCGACGGCATGGCGTGCACAGCGGTGGCCGCCTGGCCGGGGTTGGTCGTCGTCGTGTTCATGCGGATACCTGTGATGCCATGCGTGCCGCGCCCTGGGACGCCGCCACGGTTGCGGGCGCGCGGCAGCTTGCCGCCAGTGCCCAGGTCAACACCACCACCAGCGCACCGGCGCCGCCGGTGTGCAGCACGGCGGCGGCCAGCGGCCAGTCCAGCACCACGTTGGACAGGCCGGTGACGAACTGCAACAGCGTCAGCCCGACCAGCCAGCGCGCCTGGTCGCGCAGCACGCCAGCGCGGTGCAACCGCCAGGCCAGCACCAGCAGCAGCGCCACCACCGCATAGGCCGCCAGGCGGTGCAGATAGTGAATCGCGGTGAGCGCGGCAAAACCGATCAGGCTGCCGTCGGGCATCTGCCCCAGCGGACGCCACAGCGTGAAGCCCTGGCCAAAATCCATCGCCGGCCACCAGCCGCCCTGGCACTGCGGAAACGTGGTGCACGCCAACACCGCGTAATTGGTGCTGACCCAGCCGCCCAGCGCCGCCTGCAGCCCCACCAGCAGCGCCGTGGCGCCCAGCAGCCAGCGCAGGCCACGGCGCAGCGGCACGCGCTGGCGACCTTGCAATATGTAGGTATGGCGCACTGCCTGCGCGCACAGCAGCACCAAGAGCACCAGACCGCCGAGCAAGTGCAGCGTGACGATGGCGGGGAACAGCTTCATCGTCACCGTCAGCGCACCAAACGCGCCCTGCAGGCACACCCAGACCAGCGTGACCGTGGGCCACCAGGGGTTGAGCGGCCGCTCGGCACTGGCGCCGGCTCGGCGCGCCTGGCGCCAGCGCAGCCAGGCCGAAATGGTGAGCACGATGATCAGCACGCCGACGCCAGTGGCCAGATAGCGGTGGATCATCTCGACCCAGGCCTTGCTGTGCGTGACCGGCCCAGTGGGCATGGCCGACTGCGCGGCCGAGATCTCGGTGTGCGCGCCCACGGGGCTGGCGCTGCCGTAGCAGCCAGGCCAGTCGGGGCAGCCCAGGCCCGAATCGGTCAGTCGCGTGAAGGCGCCGAACATCACCAGATCGAAGGTCAGGAACAGCGTGAGCACCGTCAGCGCCTGCACGCGCCGCAGCGGCCCGGCGCCGCGGTTCTTGAACCACACCCAGGCCAGCGGCAGCAGCGCGATCAAAAGGCCCAGCGTCATCAGCTCGATCACCGGGGCCAGGTCGTACAGCGGTTGCTCCATCGTCGTCGTCATCCTCGTCGCGCCTTGTTGCGCCCCGGCCTCACTGCAGTTCCTCGCGTCCGGCGCGATCCCACGAAGAAGACGCGCGCAGCAGGCGCTCGATGTCGCGCCGCGCCTTGGCCGCGCCCTTGGCGTCCAGATCGGCAGGCATGCGCATCATCCAGTGGCCCATCGGGTCGACCAGGTACAGGTGCTCGGCCAGCGCATGGCCGTCTTCAGGCTGCAGCCAGCCGGCGATGTCGGCGCCATCCATGCGCAGCACGCTGGCTTGCGCCAGGCCGGCGCGGATGTCGCTGGGCAGTGCCTGCGCGTCGCTGACCAGCCAGATCCAGTCCAGGCGATCCTTCTCGCGCCCCAGGCTCTCGCGGATCTGGCGCTGCAAATACAGGTTGTTTCGGCAGGTGGCGTCGCACGCGCCGGGCGCGACGCTGACCAACAGCCATTGGCCCTTGAGCTCGCCCAGGCGGCGCGTGCTGCCGTCGAGCGCGGTGACGAGCGCCTGCTCAGGCATGGCGCGCTGCGGGTTGATCAGCGTGCCGAAGTTGGTGCGCCCCTCGGGCCGGATGACGTAGTAGGTGAAGTACGACAGCACGACCGGCGCGGCAAACACCAGCATCAGCAAGAGCAGCTTCCAGCGGCCGGTGCGCGTGCGCGACTGCTCGACCAACGCCACCAATGCGGTGTCGCCCGCAGAGCGCTGCTGCGCCGCGGCGTCAACCGGCGGGCTGGCGCCCGGGGCGAAAAAAGCGTCGGATGATTTGGAACCAGACATAGAGCACCATCACCAGGGCAGAAAGCCCGAACCACTGGAAGGCATAACCGTAATGTTTGTCGACACCGCTGTCGGCCGCCGGCCACTGGCGCAGCAGGCCGTCGCCGCCCGGCCCGGTCTGCTGCACCGTCACCGGCAGCAGCGCCAGGCCAAGCTCATCGGCATAGTCCGACAGGTGCAGATTCTGCCGTATGCGCGAAGGCCCCGAACCCGTCGCCGTTGATGCAAATTCAAACAGGCGCGCGGGCTCGCCGGCCACGCGTCCTTCGACGCGCACCTCGCCCGCCGGGGCGGGCAATTCGGGCAGGCGGGCGCGGTCGCCAAAATCGCGCGCCACCCAGCCGCGCTGCACCGCAACAACCGCTTCGGTGCCGCTCAAGCGCAGCGCGCTAATCACGTCAAAACCCACGCGCCCACTCATCTGGCGATTGTCCAGAAACACGGTCGAGCCCTCCACCCACTGCCCGCGCAGCATCACCGGGCGGTGCAGCGCCGCCCCGCCCGCTGCGGCCAGCTCCACGCTGTCCAGAGCCGCCTCACCCTGGCGGGCCTGCACCTGTGCCTGCAGCCGCTCTTTTTCATGCGCGCGCGAGAGCTGCCACGCCCCCAGCCGCGCGGTCACGCCCGCCAGCAGCAGCGCCGCCAGCGTCAACACCCACCAGCGCAGCATGGCGCTGCGCGGCGAATGACGCTGAACGGTGTTCATTTGATAATGCATGGCATGAAAATCGTCATCGTACTCGCGCTGCTGGCCATCATCGCCAGCCTGGGCAGCGCCCTGTTCTTCATGATGCGCGGCAACCATGGCGACGCCAGCGATGCGCTGCAAAGCCGGCGCATGGTGCGCGCGCTGGCGCTGCGCGTGGGCCTGTCGGTGGCGCTGTTTCTACTGTTGCTGCTGTCATGGAAGCTGGGCTGGATACAGCCCACGGGCCTGCCATTGCAATAAGACAATAAGCACCACCAACGAAAAAGCGCCCTGAGGCGCTTTTCGCGTTGCTGCGGCCGCCTGCTCACATCCAGTAGACCAGCACGTACAGGCCCAGCCAGACCACGTCGACGAAGTGCCAGTACCAGGCTGCGCCCTCGAACCCAAAATGGCGCTGGGGCGTGAAATGCCCGCTCATCAGCCGCAGCGTGATGAAAAACAGCATCAGCATGCCGATGAACACGTGGAAGCCGTGGAAGCCAGTCAGCATGAAGAAGGTCGAGCCGTACACACCCGAGCTGAGCTTGAGGTTCAGCTCGGTGTACAGGTGGTAGTACTCGTAGCCCTGCACGCACAGGAAGACGAAGCCCAGCACCACCGTGATCCACATGAAGCCGATCGTCTTGCCGCGGTTGCCCAGTTGCAAAGCGTGGTGGGCAATGGTCAGCGTCACGCCCGAAGTCAGCAGCAACGCGGTGTTGATGGTGGGCAGCCAGAACGGCCCGACGGTGTGAAACGGCTCCACGGTCTGCGCTGGCGACCCGGTCGCGCCCGCGGCGACGCTGGGCCATACGCCCTTGAAGCCCGGCCAGATGATGTCGTTGCCCAGGTTGGCCAACTCTGGCAGCGAGTGCACGCGTGCCCACCACAGCGCGGTGAAGAAGGCGCCGAAGAACATGACCTCCGAGAAGATGAACCAGCTCATGCCCCAACGGTAGGAGTGGTCGATGCGCCTGCCGTACAACCCGGCCTCGCTCTCGCGGATCGCGTCGCGGAACCACACGAACAGCACGGCCAGCCACCACACGAGGCCGAAGATGAACGAATACTTGCCGATCTGCACGCCATTGACCCACAGCGCAGCGCCCAGGATCACGAAGAACAGGCCGAACGCGGCCATGATCGGATGGCTCGACTGCTCCGGTACGTAGTAATAGGGCGCAATGCCCTGGGTAGTGCTTGTCATGGCGTCTCCTCGGTTCTCGTTGGTGTCTGTGGGGATCAAATCCGTGCTCTGCCGTGCATCACCCGCCCACCCAGTGCACGACGGCGATCAGCGTCAGTACCAGGGCCAGCATCGCACCGAGCGCGACGAAGACGAGCAGCAGCGGGGGAAGCTTTTCCTGATCCTGGTGGTGACGGGCATTGCGGCGCAGCCCCAGCAGCGACCACGCGACGATGCGCACCGCACGCCAGTGCGACGCCTTGCGCGGCGTGCCAGGGGCGTCGTCGGGGTTGGTCGCCATCACGACCGCGCTCCCTGCGCCGCGGCCTGTGCCGCGTCGGCGGTTGCAGGCGCCGGCGGCGTCTTGCCGCCGACTTCGAAGAAGGTGTAGGACAGCGTGATCGTCGTCACGTCGCGCGACAGGCGCGGGTCGATGACGAAGGTGACCGGCCACTGTTTTTTCTCGCCCGGCTCCAGCGTGTACTGGTTGAAGCAAAAACACTCGATCTTGTTGAAATGCGGCGCCGCCTGGCGCGGCGCATAACTGGGTATGGCCTGCGCGGCCATGCGCCTGTCCTGCACGTTTTCGAATTCATACATCACGGTCGCCATCTCGCCCGGATGCACGGTCACGGTGTGCTGCGCCGGCTTGAAGCGCCATGGGCCGTGGGCATTGGCGTCGAATTGCACGGTGACCGTGCGGCTGGTGTCGATCTGAGAGTTGCTTGGCACGCGCACGTTGGCGCCGGCCGTGCCATTGCCCGGTACCAGCCGCTCGGACAGCGACAGGATGTTGATGCCGGTGACCTCGCAGATGCGCTGGTACAGCGGGATCAGCAGATAGCCAAAGGCGAACATGCCTGCGGCCACGACTGCCAGCTTGCCCAGCATCCTCAGGTTTTCACCGCGCACGACAGCCATGGCCAGCACCCTCCCGCGTTCAGTGCATCCAGGCCATGTTGACCACGAACCCGATCAACAGCGCCAGAGAAATCGACGCCAGGATCAGCGCAGTGCGCACATTGGCCTTTTTCTGCTGCTCACTCAGCATGTCTGTCTCCTGTCCTTGGCCGCTCAGCCCACGACGCGGGTGGCGGTCTCGTCGAGCTTGGGCGGCTCGACGAAGGTGTGCATCGGTGCCGGCGAAGGCACCTCCCACTCCAGCCCCTCGGCCCCTTCCCAGGGGCGCTGCGGTGCCTTCTCGCCCTTGCCGCGCATCATCGGAACGACCACGGCAACGAAGAAGTACACCTGGGCGATGCCGAAGAAGAACGCGCCGATCGAGGCGATCATGTTGAAGTCGGCAAACTGCATCGGGTAGTCGGCGTAGCGGCGCGGCATGCCGGCCAACCCCAGGAAGTGCATGGGGAAGAACGCTACGTTGAACGAGATGATCGACCACCAGAAGTGGATCTTGCCGCGCGTCTCGTCGTACATCACGCCGGTCCACTTGGGCGCCCAGTAGTAGTAGGCACCGTAGATGGCGAACAGCGAACCCGCCACCAGCACGTAGTGGAAGTGGGCAATGATGTAGTAGGTGTCCTGGATCTGCGTGTCGATCGGCACCACGGCCGGAATCACGCCGGTGAAGCCGCCGATGGTGAACACGAAGATAAAGCCCACGGCCCACAGCATCGGCGTCTCGAAGGTCATCGAGCCGCGCCACATCGTGGCCGTCCAGTTGAACACCTTCACACCGGTGGGAATGGCGATCACCATCGTCGCGTACATGAAGAACAGCTGGCCGGTCACCGGCATGCCGGTGGTGAACATGTGGTGCGCCCAGACGATCATCGACATGGTCGCGATCGCCGCGATCGCGTAAACCATCGAGGTGTAGCCAAACAATTTCTTGCGCGCAAAGGTGGGGACGATCTGGCTGATCATGCCGAAGGCCGGCAGAATCATGATGTAGACCTCGGGGTGGCCGAAGAACCAGAAGATGTGCTGGTACATGACCGGGTCGCCGCCGCCCGCGGGATTGAAGAAGCTGGTGCCGAAGTGGCGGTCGGTCAGCGTCATCGTGATCGCGCCGGCGAACACCGGCATCACCGCGATGAGCAGGTAGGCGGTGATCAGCCAGCTCCAGCAGAACATCGGCATCTTCATCAGCGTCATGCCCGGCGCGCGCATGTTCAGGATGGTGACGATGATGTTGATCGCGCCCATGATGGACGACGCGCCCATGATGTGCAGCGCGAAGATGGCGGCATCGAGCGACATGCCCATCTGCGCCGACAGCGGTGCGTACAGCGTCCAGCCCGCCGCGGGCGCGCCGCCGGGCATGAAGAACGCCGCCGACAGCATGAAGCCGGCGGGCGGCAGCAGCCAGAAGCTGAAGTTGTTCATGCGTGCGAACGCCATGTCGGACGCGCCGATCTGCAGCGGAATCATCCAGTTCGCAAAACCCACGAAGGCCGGCATGATGGCGCCGAACACCATGATCAGCCCATGCATCGTCGTGAGCTGGTTGAACATCTCGGGGTTGAAGATCTGCAGCCCCGGCTGAAACAGCTCGGCGCGGATCAGCATGGCCAGCAGGCCGCCGATCATCAGCATCGTGAACGAGAACAGCAGGTACAGCGTCCCGATGTCCTTGTGGTTGGTGGCAAACAGCCAGCGGCGCCAGCCGGTGAGCTGGTGGTGGCCGTGCCCGGTGTCGCCGACATGTCCGTGGTTATCCAGAACTGCGCTCATGGTCGAATCCTCAAATGACGTTGGACGGGTGGCTCACTTGCTGCGCTGGGCAAGCACTTCGGCGGGCTGAACCAACTGGCCGGTATGGTTGGACCAGGCGTTCTTGGTATAGGTCACAACGGCGGCCAGATCGGTGTCGCTGAGCGCGGCCCATGACGGCATCGCGCCATTGCCCGCGCCGTGCAACACGATTTGCAGCTGCTTGGCATGGTCGTCGTCGCGCACGACGGCCGAACCGTCCAGCGGCTTGATCGGCCCTGCACCCTTGCCGTTGGCCTGGTGGCAGGCGGCGCAGTTGGCGGCATAGACCTTCTCGCCGCGCGCCTTCAGCGCGTCGAGCTCCCAGACCTTGTTGGGATCGTCGAGCTTGGCCGCGGCGACCTTGCGCTGCGCGTCCACCCACTCGGTGTAGGCCTGGGCCGACACCACCTTCACGTGGATCGGCATGTAGGCGTGCTCCTTGCCGCACAGCTCGGCGCACTGGCCGTAGAAGTCGCCCTCGTGGTCGGCGCGAAACCAGGTGTCGCGCACGAAGCCGGGAATCGCGTCCTGCTTGACGCCGAAGGCCGGCACCATCCACGAATGGATCACGTCATTGGCCGTGGTGATCACGCGCACCTTCTTGCCCACCGGCACGACGAGCGGGTTGTCCACCCGCAGCAGATAGTCGTCGGGCGCGTTGCTCACGTCGCCGCTGTTGGACATGACACGGTGGCTGTTGTCGATCGTGGAGAGGAAGCCCAGCCCCTCGCCCTCGCCGGCCAGGTAGTCATAGCCCCACTTCCACTGGTAGCCCGTGGCCTTGATCGTCAGGTCGGCGTTGGTCGTGTCCTTTTGCGCCACGATGACCTTGGTCGCCGGCAGCGCCATGCCGATGATGATCAGGAACGGCACGACGGTCCAGGTGACCTCGACGACGATGGACTCGCTGAAGCTGGCCGGCTTGGCGCCGCGCGACTTGCGGTGGTGCCAGATCGAATAGAACATGACGCCGAACACGCCGATGAAGATCACGGTGCAGATGATCAGCAGCATCCAGTGCAGATCCACCTGCGCCTGCGCGATGCGTGAGGCCGGCGGGTGCAGGTTGAGCTGGCGCACCGCAGGCCCGCCAGGAAGATCCTGAACGGCGTGGGCGTTGCCGGCCAACCACAGTGCGCCAGCCAGCAGCGGCGCGGTGAGCTTGTGGGAAATGCTTGTCATCTTTGTCTTTCTCTGCGCTTTCGACCAATCATGTGCTGCGCCCGCAGGCGGCCGGCAACGCCGGCGGCGGTGACCGGCCAAGCCGGCATTCCCACCTCGCTCCATCAGTCCAGGCTGCTTTCCATGCAGCCTGTTGTCTCCTTGCTTCACGCCACGCGGCCGTGTCTGCCCAGTCGCACCGGTTCATTACACGGCCCAAGCATGCCCGCACACCACAAAATCCAGCAATACGCATTAATCCCGATCAAACAGTCCAGGATTGCGATGCGGTTGCCAGCCGGGGCCTTCCCCGGCATCTCACGCGGCACACGCTGCAGGCGCTATCAAAAATGATTCTAGTGCGATTTGACGCAGATCACAGGCAGCGCGATTGCAATCGTTGCGCAACGGCGATACAAAACAACAATTCGTGCGCTGCTGACCGGCCTACCGCGCCGGTGCGCTGCGTGTGATGCTCAGCGGCGCGCGCGGCGGCGCCTTGAACGCGTGGCCGTAGACGATCTCGAAGGTCAGTGCCAGCTGCCCGCCCTGGGCCGGGTCGGCCAGCCGCTCGGCCATGGCCAGCAGCAGCTGCGCTCGCCAGTGCCGTCCGCGCAGGCCGGCAAAGCGCGCCACATGCAGGTTGCGCCCCAGCTCGCGCAGTTCCTGCAGTGCACGCTCGGGCGTGGCAAACGTGAGCACGATGCGCTCCATGTCCATCACCGGCTCGGCAAAGCCGCCGCGCACCAGCATGTCGCCCCAGTCGTGCATGTCGGTGAAGGCATGGCCCGGCGCGGGCCAGCCCAGCGCGTCGTAGACCGCACGCAGCTCGCGCAGCGTGTCCGGCCCCAGGCAGGAGAACATCAGGTAGCCATCGGTGGCAATCGCCTCGCTCCACCGGCCGATCAGCGCCTGCGGATTGGCCGCCATATGCAGCGCCATATTGGCCCACAGCATCTGCACGCTGCCCGGCTGCGGCATGCCAAAGCGCACCGGCGCGCCGCGCAGCCGCTCCCATAACGACGGCGTGAAGCGCTTTCTCGCCAGCGCCTGCCCGGTCGGGCTGGAGGTCTCGGCCACCAGGCACTCGGCCTGCGGGAAATGCTGCGCCACCAGCGCATGGCCCTCGGTGCCGCCGCGCAGTGGATCCCAGTCGCACCAGATGCCAGGCGGGCGCACGATCCACGACAGGCGCTCATGCATGCGCCGCGCCACCTCCTCGTGCAGCCAGGGCGCCTGCTGCGGCGCTTGCGCCTGCCAGCGCGCGGCGGCCACCTGGTCGATCGTGGGAGGGAGTTGTTCGGTCATGGCACAAAAACGGCGCAACCGTGCGCCATGGCGGACGAGTATATTGAGCCGATGGTTTTCCCGTGGCCCGCATGGACATCGCCTGCGCGCGCGCCGCATGGCACGCGCCCCGGCCCGCTGCACCGGGCGTTGCAGTTGCTGCAGCGCCTGCCCAGCCAATGCGCCGTCTGCCATGCCTGGCCGGCACAGCGCCTGTGCCCCGCCTGCCGCCAGTGCGGCCATGCGGCGGCAGTGGCGCGCTGCACGCGCTGCGCGGCCCCGGTCGCGCCCGGCATCGCGCAGTGCGGCGATTGCCTGAAGCACCCGCCGCCGCTCGATGCCTGCCTGGCCGCCGTCGGCTACGGCTACCCCTGGGCTGACCTGCTGACACAGTTCAAGTTTGGCGCTGATCCCGGCTGGGCCGCGGCGCTGGGCACGCTGCTGCGCGACCTGCCCGGCGCCGCGGCGCTGCTGGACGGCGCCGACGCGCTCGTTCCCATTCCGCTGTCGACGCAGCGCCTGCGCCAGCGCGGCTACAACCAGGCACTGCTGCTGGCGCGCCAGCTCGACCGCGCCAAGGTACGGCCGCAGTGGCTTGAGCGCCTGCACGATACGCCGGCGCAAAGCCGCCTCACGCGCGCCCAGCGCCTGCGCAACCTGCGCGGCGCGTTTGCAACAGCGGGCGATGCGCCGGTTGCTGGGCGCTCCATCGTGCTGATCGACGACGTGATGACCACCGGCGCCACGTTGTACACCGCCGCCAGCGTGCTGCGCGGCGCCGGCGCGCGCAGCGTCAATGCCATCGTGCTGGCGCGAACGGATTGAGGACGCGTTGTCACGCCCCGGACAAGCTGCGTGCAACAGCACCCCTACAGTGGCCGCATGAAAATTTTTGCCAATCATGACGAAGTGACCGCCAGCGTCGGGCAGGCCGTGCCGCCGACCGACTGGGTCACCATCACCCAGGCGCAGATCGACCAGTTCGCCCAGGCCACCGGCGACCATCAATGGATTCACACCGACCCGGAGCGTGCCGCGCAGGGGCCGTTCGGCACCACGGTGGCGCACGGCTTTCTGACGCTGTCGCTGCTGGCGCGCTTCATGGGCGAGGCCTTTGGCGTGCAAGGCACACAAATGGGCATCAACTACGGGCTCAACCGCGTGCGCTTTCCGTCGCCCGTGCCCGTCGGCAGCCGCCTGCGCGCCCACCTGAAGCTGCTGGCCGCCGAGCCGCTGCCCGGCAACGGCCTGCAGATGACCTGGGAAGTGAGCGTGGAGCGCGGAGGTGCAGACAAACCCGCCTGCGTTGCCGAGGCGCTGGTGCGCACCTACGGCGCGCCGGATTATTGATTCGACCCTTTGAAGTAGCAATTTTTCGTCATTGCGGCGAAGGCCGCAATCCATGACTTCCTCTCAAAGGCACTGGATCCCGGCCTTCGCCGGGATGACGAGTTCAAACATCACAAGGCCGGAGCAATAATTAATCAGAGACTGCCCCGGCAAAGCCGTTTTGCCGCCAGGCCTCGAACACGGTCACTGCCACCGCGTTCGACAGGTTCAGGCTGCGCTGCTGCGGGCGCATCGGCAAGCGCAGGCACTGCACCGGAGCAAAGCGCGCGCGCACCGCCGGCGGCAGGCCGCGCGACTCGCTGCCGAAGACCAGCCAGTCACCCGGCGCAAAGCGCGCGTCGTGCACCGCCCGCGTGCCGCGCGTAGTCAGCGCAAACATGCGCGCGGCATCGGGCCGTTCGCCATCCAGCAAGGCCTGCCAGTCGCGGTGCACGCGCACCTGGGCGTATTCGTGGTAATCGAGCCCGGCGCGGCGCATCAGCCGGTCTTCCATTGAAAAGCCCAGCGGCTCGATCAGGTGCAGCCTGCAGCCGGTGTTGGCCGCCAGCCGGATCACGTTGCCAGTGTTGGGCGGGATTTCGGGTGCGACGAGAACAATGTGGAACATGGCGTGATTGTCCGCCGCCCGCGCACCGGCTATTCCATTTCTATATCGATCGAGTACGCGAAGGTGAAGCGCAGACAGTGCTGTAGCACGACAAGCGAAGCCGACAAAGTAATCGGCTGATATAGAAATGGAATTACATCCGCCCGGCGCGATTCAAGCGCCGTCAGCCCACCTCATCGAGCCACTGGCACAGCGTCTGCCACTGCTCCAGATCGCGCCGCACGCGCGAAGGGCTGACGTCGAACAGCGTCAGCCCCTGCGCCGCCAGGTGCACATAGTTCTGCGCGTTGCGCAGCGTGCCCAGTCGGGTAAAGCCCAGGTCGTCGATGAACTCGCGCAGGTGCTCGGCGGCAATCGTGCGCTCGTCCACACGCGTGCCGATGATGCCCACGCGCGCCGGGTCGCGCTCCAGCTGCTGCGCCAGGTCATTGAGGAATTCACGCGTCGCGAACATGTCGAACACGCTGGGCTGCAGCGGAATGACGATGCGGTCGGCCTGGCGCAGCACGTCGTTCAGGCGCCAGCCCTGCAGGCCGGCGGGCGTGTCCAGCACCGCATGCGTGCTGCCACGCGGGGGCTGGCCCAGCCAGTCCGGACGCGCATCCCACAGCGCGATGGGCGCCGCGCTCTCGGGGCGCTGCTGCAGCCACAGGCGCGCCGACTGCTGGCGATCGATGTCGCCCAGCGCCACCGCGTGGCCGCGGCTGGCCCAGTAGCCGGCGATATTGGTGGCCAGCGTGGATTTACCCACGCCGCCCTTGGGGTTGGCGACTGCGACCACCGGCATGGCGTTCCCTCCTGTCGTGATGTGTTCGTGGTGTCTGACCTCGGCGCATTATCACTGCGCCGCACCACGCCAGACCGGCTATTGCGGCTGCGTGCGCTTGATGAAGAACAGCCCCGCGCCAACCATCATCAACAGGCCGCCAAACACCCGGTTCTGCGCCCGCATCGCGCCGGCGTTCTGCATCACGCGGCGCAGCGCACTGGCGCTGGCGGCGTAGCCACCCATCACCAGCATGTCCACCGGCACCATGGTGGCGGCCATGACCAGCAGCTGGCTCCACAGCGGCCGCTCGGGGTTGATGAACTGCGGCAGCACGGCCACCATGAACAGAATGCCCTTGGGGTTGGTCGCATTGGTCAGCAGGCCGGTGGCCAGGCGCTGGCGCGGCGCCATGTACTGCTGCTGCAGGTCGCCGCCCAGCGTGCCGGCGCTGCCTGCGCGCCACTGGCTCCAGCCCAGGTAGATCAGGTAGCAGGCACCCAGTACCTTGACCACCAGAAAGGCCGGCGCCGAGGCGATCAAAAGCGACCCCACGCCAGCGCCGGCGATCACCAGCAGCACCAGCAGGCCCAGCTCCAGCCCGCAGATCGTCACCGCCGCGCGGCGCACGCCGTAGGACAGGCCGTGGCTCATCGACAGCACCGCGCCCGAGCCCGGCGAGACCGCGATCACCCACGACGCCACGAAAAATGCCACCCAGGTATGCCAGTCCATGATTGCCCGCACCGAAAAAGAAAAGCCGCCAAGCCGGCGGCCGGGAAAACCCTCGATTTTAGCGATCTGCAGGGGCCTGCGCACGGCGCCGGCAGATGCGCTCAGCGCCCGTACAGCGCGGTGAAGCTGGCCTTGGCCAGCGCATTGGCGTTGGCCATGAAGCCGGCCAGCGCGGCGGGTGCGTCGTCGGGCACTTCCAGGCGCTCGACCGACAGCGCGTACACAGTGAAGACGTAGCGGTGCGGCTTGTCGCCCGGCGGCGGGCACATGCCGCCCCAGGCGTACTGGCCGTAGTCGTTGCGGATGTGGCGCGCGCCGGCGGGCAGGTTGGCGCCGCCTTTGGCGCCAGCGTTGGCCGCAAGCTCGTTCACGTTGGCCGGCAGATCGACCACATACCAGTGCCAGAAGCCCGAGCCCGTGGGCGCATCGGGGTCGTACACGGTGACCGCAAAGCTCTTGGTGGCGGCCGGCGCGCCGCTCCAGCGCAGCACGGGCGAGCGGTTGTCGCCGCCGCAGCCGAAGTCGTCGAACTCGAAATGCTTGGCAATGGTGCTGCCGTCGGCAATGTCGGGGCTGCTCAGCGTGAAGGTGCTCATGGTGTTCTCCTGTTCAGATTCGCGATGCCTATCGCCGCGAACAAATCCTTATATCAAATACGCCCTTCCTCGACGGCGTGGCAGGCCACCAGGCCGCCGCCTTCCTGCGCCAGCATCTGCGGGCGCTCGCTGTGGCAGCGCGCGTTGGCAAACGGACAGCGCGGGTGAAAGGCGCAGCCCGTGGGCGGGTCCAGCGGATTGGGCACCTCACCCTGCACCGGCGTGCGCGCGCGGCCGGTGTCGTGCATCTTCGGGATCGCGTCCAGCAACATGCGCGTGTAGGGGTGGCGCGGCGCGGAGAACAGGCGCTGCTTGTCCGCCAGCTCCACCAGCCGGCCCAGGTACATCACGCCCACCTGGTCGCTGACGTGGCGCACCACGGCCAAATTGTGGCTGATGAACAGATAGGTCAGGCCGCGCGCGCGCTGCAGGTCGCGCATGATGTTGAGCACCTGCGCCTGCACCGACACGTCCAGCGCGCTGGTGGGCTCGTCGCACACCAGGAACTCGGGCTCGGTCGCCAGCGCCCGGGCGATCGAGATGCGCTGGCGCTGCCCGCCCGAGAACTGGTGCGCAAACTTGGCCATGTCCGCCGCCGCCAGCCCCACCGAGGTCAGCAGCTGCGCCACGCGCTCGCGCAGCGCGCCGCGCTCGGTCACCAGCCCATGCTCGCGCAGCGGCTCGCCGACGATGTCCTGCACACGCCAGCGCGGGTTCAGGCTGGCATAGGGATCCTGGAAGATCATCTGGATGCGCCGACGCATCGCACGGGCGTCCCGCCCCTTGAACGCGGCATGCGCGTCCTGCCCATCGAAGGTAAAGCCCCCGCGCGTGGGCGCGTACAGGCCGACCAGCAGGCGCGCCACCGTGCTCTTGCCGCAGCCCGACTCGCCCACCAGCGCCAGCGTGGTGCCGCGCTCTATCGTGAAGCCCACGCCGTCGACCGCATGCAGCAGCTGGCGCGGCTTGCGCTCGATCACGCGGTTGAGCCAGGGCGCAGATACGTCAAAAGTCTTGGCCAGGTCATGCGCCTGCACCAGCGGCTGCCCTGCTCGCTCCTCCTTTGGGGGAGGGTTGGGGTGGGAGCCAGCGCCGCCCGCTCCCTGCTCGACGAGGCCAGCCCCCATCCCGGCCTTCCCCCAAAGGGGGAAGGAGCAATTGCCCAAGGGCTTGTTCATGCGGCCTCCTTCTTCGCAGCATGCAGCCAGCAGGCCGCCTGCGTGCTGCCGGCGGGCATCAGGTCGGGGCGTTCGACGCGGCAGCGGTCGAAGACCTTGGGGCAGCGCGGGTTGAAGGCGCAGCCGCGCGGAATGGCGTTCAGCCGCGGCATCGCGCCGTCGATCTGGTTCAGGCGCTCGCGATCGCTGTCCATGTCCGGGATGCAGGCCATCAGCCCGGCCGTGTACGGGTGGGCCGGCTGGTGGATGACCTCGTGCACCGGGCCAATCTCGGCAATGCGCCCGGCATACATCACCGCGACGCGGTCGCAGGTCTCGGCAATCACGCCCATGTCGTGCGTGATCAGCATCACCGCGGCGCCGTGCGTGCGGCACAGGCGCTTGAGCAGCTCGATGATCTGCGCCTGGATCGACACGTCCAGCGCCGTCGTCGGCTCGTCGGCGACGATCAGCTGCGGCTCGGCCGCCAGCGCCAGCGCAATCACCACGCGCTGGCGCATGCCGCCCGAGAACTGATGCGGATAGTGGTCGATGCGCTGATCCGCCGCCGGGATGCCGGTGTCCTGCAACAGCTCGATGGCGCGCGCCCGTGCCTGCGCGGCCGACAGCGGCAGATGGGTGCGAATCGTCTCGACCAGTTGCTGGCCCACGGTGTACAGCGGGTTCAGCGAGGTCAGCGGATCCTGAAAGATCGCGCCGATGCGCCGCCCGCGGATGTGGCGCATCTTCTCGGGCGGCAGGTCGTCGATGCGCTCGCCGCCCAGCAGAATCTGCCCGCCGGCAATGCGCCCGGGCGGCTCCAGCAGGCCGATGATGGACGCGCCCGTCAGCGACTTGCCCGCGCCCGACTCGCCCACCACGCCCAGGATCTCGCCCGGCGCAATCGAAAACGACACATCATCCAGCGCGCGCAGCGTGCCGCGGCGCGTCGGAAATTCAACCATCAGGTTCTGGACTTGCAGCAGCGGTGCGCTCATTTCAGCCTCTCAGCCCCTCAACTTCGGGTTCAGCGCATCGCGCAGCCAGTCGCCCAGCAGGTTCACCGACAGCGCGATCAACACCAGCATCACGCCCGGGAAAATCGTGATCCACCACTCGCCCGAGAACAAATAGTCGTTGCCCACGCGGATCAGCGTGCCCAGCGACGGCGAGGTGGGCGGCGCGCCCACGCCCAGAAAGGACAGCGTCGCCTCGGTGATGATGGCCGTGGCCACCTGGATGGTGGCCAGCACCATCACCGGCCCCAGCACGTTGGGCAGCACGTGGCGGTGCATGATGGCCAGCGGCGCGACGCCGGTCACGCGCGCCGCCTGCACGTATTCCTTGCCGCGCTCGACCATGGTCGCGCCGCGCACCGTGCGCGCGTACTGCACCCAGCCCGACAGCGCGATCGACAGAATCAGCACGCCGAACGCCAGCGACTCGGGCGCCTGCGGAAACACCGCGCGGCCCACGCCGGCAATCAACAGCGCGATCAGGATGGCCGGAAACGACAGCATCACGTCGCACAGCCGCATCAGCAACCCGTCGACCCAGCCGCCGCGAAAGCCCGCCACCAGCCCCAGCGCCACGCCCAGCACGACCGACAGCAGCACCGACACCAGCCCCACGACCAGCGAGATGCGCGAGCCGTAGATCACCGCCGACAGGATGTCGCGCCCCTGGTCGTCGGTGCCCAGCGGGTACTTCCAGCTGCCGTCGTCGAGCCACACCGGCGGCAGGCGCGCGTCCGACAGCTCCAGTGTCGACAGATCAAGCGGATTGTGCGGCGCCACCCAGCCGGCAAACGCCGCGCACAGCAGGCACACCAGCGCCACCAGCGCCGCGGCGATCGCCACCGGCGAGCGGCGAAAGCTGTAGGCCACGTCGCTGTCATACCAGCGCAAAACGGTGTTTTTCATGGGCTTGAGAAGAGGCTGATGGGGAAGGAGGAAGTGGGCAGCGGGGAGCCGTCACAAGCCGCCCCCATCCCTGCCTTCCCCCAAAGGGGGAAGGAGTGGTGACGATAGCCTGCGCCGGGGTATTTCCCCCTCACCGGCTGAAGACCGCGGCTCCTCTTGCGGTATTTCTCCCTCCCCCTCTGGGGGAGGGCAGGGGTAGGGGCCGGCGACGTCAAGCAACCGAGCCACACCCCCCAAAACCAGCGCGCCCCCATCCTCGCCTCCCCCCAAAGAAGAAAGGCGTCAATCCATGCAGCGGCATGCATCACCTTCACACGCCCCCCGTCAGCGGCATGGCCTGCTCGACCAGGCTGGCGTGCAGCGCCGCGCCCAGGGGCAGCACCGCGTCGTTGAAGTCGTAGCGGCTGTTGTGCAGCGCCGCGCCGTTGCCCTGGCCCAGGCGCAGATAGGCGCCGGGCTTGGCCTGCAGCATGAAGGAGAAATCCTCCGCGCCCATGCTCGGCTCCAGGTTGCGCACCACGCTCTCGGCGCCCACCAGCTGCTCGGCCACACCGGCGGCAAAGCGCGCCTCGCTGGCGGTATTGATCGTCGCCGGGTAAATGCGCTCGTAGCGCACCGTGGCCGTGGCGCCAAAGCCCAGCGCAATCGCGCTGCACAAATCCTTGATGCGCGCCTCCATCATGTCCTGCACCTTGGGCGAGAAGCTGCGCACCGTGCCCACCAGCGTCGCCTCGCCCGGCATCACGCTGAACGCACCCAGCTCGCCCGCGCGCATCGCGCACACACTGATCACCGCGCTATCGATGGCGCGCACGTTGCGCGCCACGATGCTTTGCAGCGCCGTCGTGATGTGGGCCGCCACCAGCACCACGTCCACCGTCTGGTAGGGGTGGGCGCCGTGGCCGCCGCGGCCGGTGATCTCGATGGTGATGCGGTCGGCTGCGGCCATCATCGCGCCCTCGTTCAGGCCGATGGTGCCGGGCTTCATCGCCGGCCAGTTGTGCATGGCAAACACCGACTGCACCGGAAAGCGCTCGAACAGCCCGTCCTCGATCATCACGCGCGCGCCGCCCATGCCCTCCTCCCCGGGCTGAAAAATGAGCACCGCCGTGCCGTCAAAGCGTCGCGTGGCCGCCAGATAGCGCGCCGCGCCGACCAGCATGGTCGTGTGCCCGTCGTGGCCGCAGCCGTGCATCAACCCGCTTTTGCACGACCTCCAGGCAAAGTCGTTGTGCTCGGCCATGGGCAGCGCATCCATGTCGGCGCGCAGGCCCACCATCTGCCCGCTGCTGCGCCCGCGCCCGCGCACCACGCCCACCACTCCGGTGCGGCCAATGCCCTCGTGCACCTCGTCCACGCCCGCGGCGCGCAGCGCCTCGCGCACGCGCGCGCTGGTGTAGACCTCCTCGAACCCCAGCTCCGGGTGGGCGTGCAGGTCGCGGCGCAGCGCGGTCAGCTCGGGGTGGAACTGGGCAATCTGCGCAAACGCGCGCCCGCCCGCCTTGTATTGCAGGTTCTGCATTCAATGCCCCCCTGCCTTGTCCACGCGCAGGCGCGGGTCGACTACGAAATACAGCAAATCGACCACCAGGTTGATGACCACGAAAATCAGCGCAATCAGGCACAGATAGGCGGCCATCACCGGGATGTCGGCAAAGGTCACGGCCTGGATGAACAACAGCCCCATGCCCGGCCACTGGAACACCGTCTCGGTGATGATGGCAAACGCGATCAACCCGCCCAGCTGCAGCCCGGTAATCGTCATCACCGGCACCAGCGTGTTCTTGAGCGCGTGGCCGAAATAGATGGCGCGGCTGCTCAAGCCGCGCGCACGGGCAAACTTGATGTAGTCGGTGCGCAGCACCTCCAGCATCTCGGCGCGCACCAGCCGCATGATCAGCGTGAGCTGGAAGATCGCCAGCGTGATCGCCGGCAGCACCATGTGGTGCCAGCCCTTGGCCGACAGCAGCCCCGTGCTCCACCAGCCCAGCTGCAGCACCGGCCCGCGCCCGAAGCTGGGAAACCAGCCCAGCGTCACCGAGAAGATCAGGATCAGCAAAATGCCGATCAGGAAAGTGGGCAGCGACACGCCCAGCAGCGACAGCATCATGAACACTTGGCTGGTGAAGCTGCCGCGGCGCAGCGCCGCGTACACACCCATCGGCAGGCCCACCAGCAGCGCCAGCGCGGCGGCCACCAGCGACAGCTCCAGCGTCGCCGGAAAACGCTCGGCGATCAGGCGCGAGACCTTGACCCCCTGGCGCAGAGACAGGCCGAAGTCACCCTGCACCGCGTTGACCAGGAAATGCCAGAACTGCACGATGAACGAGCGATCCAGCCCCAGCGCCGCACGCAGCTGAGCGATCTGCTCGGGCGTGGCGTCCTGGCCCAGCACGATGAGCACCGGGTCGCCAACGAACTGAAACAGCATGAAGGCGATGAACGCCACCGTGGCCATCACGACCACGGCCTGGAGCAGACGACGCAGGACAAAGGCAAGCATGGGGTCGGAGTATGTCAGCAGTTGGAACGATCGCCCCGGCTACAAACCATGATGGGCTGTCGTCATTGCGACGCAAGAGCGTCACTTCGGTGCAAACACCACTGGGGAAAAAGAGCACCGTCCGGAAAAAAACGTCATCCCGGCGAAAGCCGGGATCCAAAGTCCCCATCAACGCGACAGAAAGGGAAAGGCCTCCCAAAGGAGGCCCGTCACCCGATCCGGAAACCGGGCCCCAAAAAAATCGGGCGCCCGGAATTTGCAGCCGCGCTCAGAAGCGGTGGCGCAGGCCTGCAGTAATGCCGGTGCGGCTGCGCGCGCCGTTGGCGTCCAGCGCCATCCCATTGCCGCCGCTGACGCGGGTGTGGTCGACGCCGAAATAGGCATCAGTGCGCTTGGAGAACGCATAGTCGGCCACCGCGACCAGGAAGTTGGCCTTGCCGTTGAACGCGCCACTGGCCGAGCCCGTCTGCTTGGCGTGGTAGTAATGCGCGCCCAGGTTCAGCTGCGGTGTGATCTGGTAACCAGCGCCCACGGTGTACATCTGGCGCTTGTTGGCGTGGTCCAGCACATTCATCGGGTTAGCAAGTGCACTGGCGCCCGGCAGGAAGCCGCCGTTGGACGCACCAGACCAGTACGCTGCCAGCAAACCGCTGTCCACGATGCTGTTCACGCCTGGGGTGAACGTGCCCTTGCGCTTGTTCAACGCATAGCCGGCATTGAAGTACCAGCCTTGCATGCGATAGGAGCCACCCAGTGTCCAGGCATCGACCTTGGTGTCACCCGGCAGTGTCGTGCGCAAATACCCCCCGCCCACGGCCAGACCCTTGTCGGCATAGCGCAGATAACCACCAAAGGTCTTGATGCCACCAGTCGCAGCATTCACACCGGGGCCAAGCTTCTCGACGGTATTGCCTTCATCAAACGAGTACTGCAGCGACCCGCGAACGGCCCCCATCTCGGCGGTGTACTTGATCATGTTGCTGGCGCGCGCGCTCATCGCCATGCCGATCTCGGGCTTGTACGCCTCCATGTAGGGCGAGTACGGGAACGATGCATAGGTAGTCGTCACCACATCGAACAGTACGTTGTACTGGCGACCCATCGTGATGCGGCCAAAGCTGTTGCTTTGCAGTCCCACCCACGACTGCTGGAAAAAGTTGGCGGCCGCCTGGGTGCCATCGTCGGCATTGAAGCGCGCCTCCAGGTTGGCCAGGGCCTTCAGGCCGCCGCCCAGATCCTCGGTGACGTTGACACCCCAGCGGCTGTTGGACATGCCGCCGCCAATCATCTTGCTGGAAGCCTCATTCTGGGCATTGGAAATATGGCGGTAGGCCACGTCCACGATGCCGTACAGCTGCACGCTGCTTGCATTGGCCTGGGCATAGGACAGCGGCGCGGCAACGGCCAGCATGGCGGCCAGTGCGAGAGTCTTGGGAGTGAACAGGCGCATGGTTTGTCTCTTTCAATCGAGAGTTGTGAATGAAAGTTTCATTCTAGGAAACACCCCGGTGTGAGCAAGCTCACAGTGCATCCGCACCACAGTCGTTTTCCCGCATAGCCTGTTGCGCAGGTGACACATGGGGCGCATGGGGCGGCGCGTCGTGGCGCCAGCGGCGCGCGCGAAACCGGCTACTGCGTTGCCTGCGCGAAAAAAACAAAGCCCGCACAGGGCGGGCTCAGACAGGCAGAACGGGATTGCGGCGGGCGAGGGCATCGAGAAAACGCGCCAAGCCTTCTTTTTGTTCTTTGCTGTACTTGGAGGTCATCACGGCATTCCATGGCGCCGCACCGAACGGCAGGCACCCACAAAAAAACCGCCACCCGAGGGCGGCGGTTTGCATGCGATCCAATCGCGCCGGCCTGGGCCGGCATCGGATTAGAAAGCGTGGCGGATGCCGACTTGCAGACCTTGCTGCTTGCCGCTGGCGGTCAAGCCAGCGCTCGTGGCCAGGTTACCGGCGTTCAGGCCGAAAGTAGCACCATTCTTGTTCTTCAGGTAGGCATAGGTGCCGTACACGGCGGTGCGCTTGGACAGATCATAGACATAGCCCAGCGAGAATTCGTTGGCCTTGGCGCTGCTGTCGCTCCACTTGTAGTGGCTGTATGCGGCCTTGATCTTGCCGGCGCCCACGGGAGCGGTTACGCCCAGCATGTAGCTCTTGAGCTTCTCGCTGTTGCCCAGATCGTCCTTGTACTTGGTGTTCTTGTAGGCAGCGGCCAGCTTGGCAGCGCCCAGATCGTACGAACCACCCAGCTGCCACGTCGTCAGGTCTTCAGCAGCAGGATTCAGGCCACCCACACGGTTGCCGTTGAGCTTGTCGTAGCCAAAGCCCACGCTCAGAGGGCCGTTGTCATAGGTCGCACCCAGGGTGATGTAGCGGTTATCGCGCGAAGCGGTTTGCTCGCCAAAGCCGTAGTTAACACCCAGCTTGAAGCCGGCAATATTGGGCGTGTAGTAGGTAATACCGTTTTCAACACGTGCCGCATAGCCGTTGCCCCAGAAGCGGGTAGCACCAATACCGGTATCACCAAATGGGTCGTAGCGCGAAACGGCCAGGTAGGAAGCGGTCAGCTCGCGGCCAAAGCGCACGATACCGAAGCCGCCTTCCAGGCCAACGTACGAAGTACGCTTGAAGTCGAAACCACCGCCAGCAGCCTTGCCTTCGCCGGTGTCGGTGCCGATGCCGCCTTCCAGGTTGAAGATGGCCTTCAGGCCGCCACCCAGGTCTTCGGTGCCGCGCAGGCCCAGACGGCTGTTGGTGGTGCCACCGTAGTTGGTCAGGCCGTAGACGTTCTTGTCGCCCTTGATGTAGGTGGGGCCGGTGTCAACAACGCCGTACAGAGTCACGGAGGACTGCGCCATGGCCAGGCCGGAAGCGGACAGGACTGCCAGGGCGATCAGGGATTTTTTCATTGCGAGGTTCTCCAAGGTTGAACAGAGGGCGCCGCTTTGGGGCGCCAACCTCCTGGTGGGGAAGTTGGGACTATTGCACCAGAGGGGACTGTGATCTGCAAAGCAAATCGGCGAAGGACCACTGGAAAACCCGGCATTCGTTGTGGCGTTGCAACATTTCGCCCTTACGCCCAGACACATTGCCCAAGTGCCACCTGGCAGGCATTCATCCCTCGACCAGTTCGAAACTGGTCGTGATTTGCGCTGTTTTGCCCAGCATGATGCTGGCCGAGCAGTATTTCTCGTGGCTAAGCGCAATGGCGCGCTCCACCGCCGCTGCGGGCAGGTTGCGGCCGGTGACGGTGAAGTGCATGTGGATGCTGGTGAACACCTTGGGCTCGGTGGCGGCGCGCTCGCTGGTCAGCCGCACGGTGCAGCCGCGCACCTCGTGGCGCCCGCGCTGCAGTATGAGCACCACGTCGTAGGCGGTGCAGCCGCCGGTGCCGGCAAGCACGGCCTCCATGGGCCGCGGCGCAAGGTTCTGGCCACCGCGCCCGGGGTGCTCGACGTCGGGCGCGCCGTCCATCATCAGCACGTGGCCGCTGCCGGTCTCGGCCACAAAGCCCATGCCGGTGCGCGTGCCGGCGGGGCCGGTCCAGCTGACGGTGCATTCCATGGCGGTGTTCTCCCCAAAAAGACGAAAAAGAAAATAGATGTTGCAGTGCAATATTTTTACACTACAATCGGCACCAAGCGCTGGCACCCAGGTGTTGCGCACCGATTGTCTCCTCCATCTCCTCAAAGGATGGATTACGCCCCGCACCGCAAGGTTCGGGGCGTTTTTTTGCGCCCGCGTTCGGGCGCGCTGCGGTCGCAGCGCGTCACATGCCTGGCGGCACAGTGGCGGTGCCATGACGGCGAATGTGTGGCGAATGTGCAACGGTTGTTCACCAGGCGCATGCCGCCTACCATTGGCACGGCGAGCGTACGGAACGTATTTTCAGGAGCAGACATGCGCCCCTCAGAAGCATTGGCCCGCCACCGGGAAGCAGTCCACCAGGTGATTGCCGCGCACCACGCCTGCAATGGCCGGGTGTTTGGCTCGGTGGTGCATGGCCGCGACGCACCCGGCAGCGATCTGGACATTTTGATCGACACCACGAACGAGACCACGTTGATGGACGTGGCAGCCATTCAGGTTGCCCTGCAGGCGCTGCTGGCCGTGCCCGTCGACGTCGTCACGCCCAAGGCATTGCCGGAGCGTTTTCGCGGCCAGGTGCTGCGCGAAGCACGTCCGATATGAGCCCGCCATGAGCAAGGCCGACCGGGTTGGCGACTATCTATCGCACATGTTGACCGCGTTGGAGCGCATCGAGCGCTACACCGCGGACATGGATGAAGCGCAATTCATGGCCAATGCGTTGGTACAGGATGCGGCGCTGCGCAACATCGAAATCATCGGCGAGGCGGCCAACAACATTCAGCGTGCAGCGCCTGAATTTGCCGCACAGCACAGCGAGGTGCCGTGGCTGGTGGTGTACACCATGCGCAACCGCATTACGCACGGCTACGACAGCGTCGACCTGGCCATTGTCTGGCGGACGATCCGCAGCGATCTGCCTGCGCTGAAAATTCAGATCGAGCGGGTGCGGGCCAGCGTGCGGGCGTAGCCGCCGCGGATGAACGACAGCCGTCGCCGGGGTCTATCATGTCCGCCCGCGCCGTTCGTGCTGCGGCGCAGCAAAATACACCCATGACCCAAGTCCAGACTGCCTCCCATTCCTTTGTTCTCTCCCCGGCCGAATACCTGAAGAAAGTACTGACCGCGCGCGTCTACGACGTGGCGCGCGAGTCGGATCTGCAGCCGGCCAAGGCGCTGAGCCGGCGCCTGCACAACAAGGTGCTTTTGAAGCGCGAGGATCAGCAGCCGGTGTTCAGCTTCAAGCTGCGCGGCGCGTACAACAAGATGGCACAGCTGCCGGCCGACCAACTGGCGCGCGGGGTGATTTGCGCGTCGGCCGGCAACCATGCGCAGGGCGTGGCGATGAGCTCGGCGCGCCTGGGCACGCGCGCCGTCATCGTCATGCCGACGTCGACGCCGCAGGTCAAGGTGGACGCGGTGCGCCAGCTCGGCGGCGAGGTGGTGCTGGTGGGCGACAGCTATTCCGACGCCTACGAGCACGCGCTGGCGCTGCAGGCCGAACAGGGCCTGACGTTTGTGCACCCGTTCGACGACCCCGACGTGATTGCCGGCCAGGGCACGATTGCCATGGAGTTGCTGCGCCAGGTCCAGGCGCTGGGCAATGCGCGGCTGGATGCTGTGTTCGTGCAAATTGGCGGCGGCGGGCTGATTGCCGGCATTGCCAGCTACATCAAGGCGCTGCGCCCGGAAGTCAAGATCATCGGCGTGCAGACGGTGGACTCGGACGCGATGGCCCAGTCGGCCCAGGCCGGCGCGCGCGTGCAACTGCCCGATGTGGGCCTGTTTGCCGACGGCACGGCAGTCAAGCTGGTCGGCGAGGAGACGTTTCGCCTGGCGAGCAAGCTGGTCGACGAGTATGTGCGCGTGGACACCGACGCCGTGTGCGCGGCGATCAAGGACATTTTTGCCGACACGCGCAGCATCGTCGAGCCGTCGGGCGCGCTGGGCGTGGCGGCCATCAAGCAGTACGTGGCCAAAAACAAGACGCGCGGCGAGACCTATGTGGCCATTTTGTCGGGCGCCAACATGAACTTCGACCGCCTGCGCTTCGTCGCCGAGCGCGCCGACATGGGCGAGGAACGCGAGGCGCTGTTCGCGGTGACGATTCCCGAGGAGCGCGGCAGCTTTCGCCGCTTTTGCGAGGTGGTGGGCGCGCTGCCGGGCGGCCCGCGCAGCGTGACCGAGTTCAACTACCGCATCAGCGACGAGCGCAAGGCCCATGTCTTCGTCGGCCTGTCGACGCACGGCAAGGGCGAGTCCGAGAAGATCGCCAAAAGCTTTCTGAAAAACGGCTTCGAATCGCTGGATCTGACGCATGACGAGATGGCCAAGGAGCATTTGCGCCACCTGGTGGGCGGCCACTCCAACCTGGCGCGCGACGAGCGGCTGATGCGCTTCACCTTCCCCGAGCGTCCGGGCGCGCTGTTCAAATTCTTGAGCCTGATGCGCCCGACCTGGAACATCTCGCTGTTCCACTACCGCAACCAGGGCGCCGACTACGGCCGCATCCTGGTCGGCATGCAGGTGCCGGCGCAGGACGGCGCGGCGTTCGACGCGTTTTTGCAGGAACTGGATTACCCCTGGGTGGAAGAGACGCACAACCCGGCGTACCGGCTGTTTCTGCAGGCCAATGGGCGGGCGTGAGGGGGAGGGGTGGGCGGCAGATGGGTCAGCCCTGCCGCCAATGCCAAAAACCGCGCCGGCCTTGCTCCCTCTCCCCCCGGGAGAGGGTTGGGGTGAGGACGGTGTGCACAGCAACAGGCTTTTGCCGAGGCCGACGCCGCTGGCCCCCACCCCCGCCCTCCCCCAGAGGGAGAGGGAGAAATACACACGCCGGTCGGCAGCTTTGCTCCTTCCCCCTCTGGGGGTAGGTTGGGATGGGGGCGGCTGGCCATGATCCAAGCCCTGCGCCACTATCTGCTGGCCGTGCAGTTCTTCACCCGCCTGCCCGTCACCGGCCGGCTGGCGGCGTGGGTCGGCTACAGCCCGGCCCTGCTCAACGCGGCCAGCGCGCACTTTCCCGGTGTCGGCTGGCCGGTGGCAGCCGTTGCCTGCGCCGTGTACGCGCCACTGTGGTGGGCGCTGGGTAGCGGCGGCTTTGCGCCGCTGGCAGCGGCCGCGCTGGCCACGGCCACCACGCTGCTGGCGACCGGCGGCTTTCACGAGGACGGCCTGGCCGACACCGCCGACGGCCTGGGCGGCGGCTACACGCGCGAGCGCGTGCTGGAGATCATGAAGGACTCGCGCATTGGCGCGTTCGGCGCCATGGCGCTGGTGCTGGCGCTGCTCACCAAGCTGGCGCTGCTGGCACAGCTGGGCAGCACGTCGCTGGCGCCGGCGCTGTTGGCGCTGCTGGGCGCGCATGTGCTGTCGCGCTGGTGGCCGCTGACGGTGATGCGCTGCCTGCCCTATGCAGGCGACGGCGCAAGCAGCAAAGCTAAGCCGCTGGCCAGCCACACCAGCGCTGCAGCCGTTGCCGCCGGCGCGCTGTGGTGTGTGCCGGCGCTGCTGTGGCTGGGCGCGGCGCTGGGCTGGGCGGCGCTGGCCAGCGCCGTCGTCGTCAGCGGCCTGGCCGCGCAGTGGATGCACTGGCGGCTGGCGCAGCGGCTGCAGGGCTTTACCGGCGACGGCCTGGGCGCGGTGCAGCAACTGGGCGAGCTGGGCTTTTACCTGGGGCTGGCGCTGGCGCTGGCGCAGCGGTGAGCCAGCTGTGGCTGGTGCGCCATGCGCGCCCGCTGCAGGCGGATGGCCTGTGCTACGGGCGGCTGGATCTGGCGGCCGACGCGCAGGCCACGGCGTTGGCGGCGCTGCAACTGCACACGGCGCTGCCACCGGACGTGGCCGCGCTGCGCCACTCGCCGCTGCTGCGCTGCGCGCAGCTGGCTCAGCAGTTGCAGGCCCTGCGCCCGGCGCTGGCGCTGACGGCCGACCCGCGGCTGGCCGAGATGGATTTCGGCAGCTGGGAGGGCCGCACCTGGAGCGCCATCGACCGCCAGGCGCTGGACGCCTGGGCCGCCGACCTGGCAGGCCACGCGCCCGGCGGCGGCGAGCCGCTGGCCGCGATGCTGCAGCGCGTGGCCGCAGCGCTGCGGCAGGCGCGCGCGCAGGCACGGCAGGCGGGCGGTGCCGACCAGGTATGGATCACCCACGCCGGCGTGGCGCGCTGCGTGGACTGGCTGCTGGGCCCGCACGCCACGCGCACGCCGCAGGCGCACGAATGGCCGGTGCAGGCGCCGGTCTTTGGCGGCTGGGCCTGCATTCCTCTATAGCTTCGTGACAATGGCGGCCATGACTGCACCGAACAAGAAACCCCTGCTCTCCATGCTGGACCTGGTGGCCGTGCGCGAGGGCGGCACCGCGGCCCAGGCCATCGAGATTGCCGTGACCACGGCGCGCAAGGCCGAGGCGCTGGGCTTTGCCCGCTACTGGCTGGCCGAGCACCACAACATGCCCGGCATCGCCAGCTCGGCCACCGCCGTGCTGGTGGGCCACATTGCCGGGGCCACGCAACATATCCGCGTGGGCTCGGGCGGCGTGATGCTGCCCAACCACGCGCCGCTGGTGGTGGCCGAGGCCTTCGGCACGCTGGCCAGCATCTACCCCGGACGCATCGACCTGGGGCTGGGTCGCGCGCCGGGCACCGACGGCGCGACCATGCGCGCGCTGCGGCGCGACCGTTTCGAGACCGAAGCCGACTTTCCGCGCGATGTGGCCGAGCTGCAGCGCCTGCTGGGCCCGGTGCAGCCGGGCCAGGCCATCGTGGCGGTGCCGGGCGCGGGCACGCGGGTGCCCATCTGGCTGCTGGGCTCCAGCCTGTTCTCGGCGCAGCTGGCGGCCGAGCGCGGCCTGCCCTACGCGTTCGCCTCGCACTTCGCGCCGCGCCTGCTGCACGCGGCGCTGGATCTGTACCGCTCGCTGTTTCGCCCGTCCAGCGTGCTGGACAAGCCCTACGCCATCGTCGGCGTGCCACTGGTGGCCGCGCCCACCGACGACGAAGCGCAATACCTGGCCAGCAGCACCTACCAGCGCGTGCTGGGCATCCTGACCGGGCGGCGCGGCCTGCTGCCGCCGCCGGTGCAGGGCTACCTGGAGCGCCTGGGCGCGCAGGAACGCCAGGCGATCGCCGACTTTCTGGCGGTCGCGGTGATCGGCGGGCCGCAGACGGTGCGCGAGGGCTTTGCCGCGCTGGCCCAGGCCACGCGCGCCGACGAGTTCATGCTGGTCAGCGACGTGTTCGACCCGCCGCTGCGGCTGCGCTCGCTGGAGATCGCGGCGGCGGCCCGGCAGGCGCTCTAGGGCCTGTTAACGCTATTTTTGGCGATGCGAACATACTCAAAACGGCGTCAATCGAGACGTGCGACGCGGCCCAGACTGGGTGTCTGGGCAAGGAGCGCAACGAAGAGTGGCGCAGTTTTGAGTATGTTCCCTTCGGGTTGCGATCAAAAGGGCCATCGCCGGCGTTGCCAGCCTTGCCAAGGGTGGCACCTTGGCTGCGGCTGGCGCCTTGGCGAGTGGCCCTTTTGATCACAACGCATCCGTCAAAAATAGCGTTAACAGGCCCTAATCCTTTTCTCGGAGGAAAACCATGGCGGCGACGCTCAGCGACAAACTGGTGGTGGCCATCTCCTCGCGCGCGCTGTTCGACTTCGAGGAAGAAAACCACCTGTTCGAGGCCGGCGACGAGGCCGCCTACATGCGCTACCAGCTCGAACACGTGCACGCACCGGCGCGCCCGGGCATTGCCGACGCGCTGGTGCGCAAGCTGCTGGCATTCAACACGTCCCAGGCGCAGCGCGTCGAGGTGGTCATGCTCTCGCGCAACGACCCGGCCAGCGGGCTGCGCGTATTCGCGTCGGCCCAGGCCGCCGGCATGGCCATCGAGCGCGGTGTGTTCACGCGCGGACGCAACCCCTTTGCCTACCTGCGCCCGCTGGGCGCCCACCTGTTTCTGTCGGCCAACGAGGCCGACGTGCGCCAGGCGCTGGCCGAGGGTTTTCCGGCAGCGCGCGTGATGACCGACGCCACGCCCGCCGGCGACCGCTACCCGCACGAGGTGCGCATTGCGTTCGACGGCGACGCGGTGCTGTTCTCCGACGAGGCCGAGCGCGTCTACCAGGCCGGCGGCCTGCAGCAATTCCTGGCGCACGAGCAGGCGCTGGCCACCACGCCGCTGGGCAGCGGCCCGTTTCGCCCGCTACTGGCCGCGCTGCACCGGCTGCAGCAGCAAGCCCAGGCGTCGCAGACCATGCGCGTACGCACCGCGCTGGTGACCGCGCGCAGCGCACCGGCGCACGAGCGCGCGGTGCGCACCCTGCTGCAATGGGGCATCACGGTGGACGAGGCGATGTTTCTGGGCGGGCTGGAGAAAGGGCCGTTCCTGCGCGCGTTCGAGCCCGATTTCTTCTTCGACGACCAAAGCGGCCACGTGCAGTCGGCCGCCGCCCATGTGCCTGCGGGCCACGTGGCCAGCGGGGTGTCCAACCCGGAACCTGGATAGCCGCCGCTGCTCGCCCGCCTGCGGCTTGTCGAGATATAGGAGGCCAGCCCTCTGGCCGATGCAATCCTCGCGACGAGGGCGTCGCTCCTACCCGGTGGCAGGTCTCGCCTGGATGCGGTGGGTGGGGCAGCCCGCTTTATTCCGTTTCGATATCGATCGAGTACGCGAAGGTGAAGCGCAGACAGTGCTGTAGCACGACAAGCGAAGCCGACAAAGTAATCGGTTGATATGGAAGTGGAATTACGCGCCGCCGCCGCGCTTGATCTTGGGGTCGGCGTAGGTGGGCGACTCGTCGTTGCTGACCTGCTGGGCCAGGCGCTCTTGTGTGGTGACGCGGTTGACCTCCTGCGCCGCGTCGATCGCCGAGGCGCTGGCGCGCCACATGGACTGGATGAAGTCGATCATCTGCTGGTACATCGGCGGACGCTTGGGGATTTCCTCATCCTCCTTGGGCGCTTCCTTTTTTTCCTCGGGCAGGGTCCAGTCGCGGTATTGCTCCTCGGGCGAGAGGGTTTTCTCGGGCATGCGCACCACGGCGCCCTCGCCCAGGCGATCCAGCGACTCGACCGGGTTGACCGCCTGCACCGGGCGCACCGGCACCGCGCCGGAGGCGCCGGTGGAGTACAGATCCGCACCCTGCGGGCGCCATGGCAAGGCTGTGCGGTCTACGGATGGCAATGGCATGGCATGTCCCTCTTGTTCGTCTGAATGGGGCGGTAGTGGCAATGACCTCCTCGTCGTACCTTTGATTCGGCAAACAAAAGGGGGAATTGAGGCTTTATTGTGTTTTGTTACAAATAAAGGCGTATTTACGCCCTCACCGCCATGCCGGCGAAAGTCGGAATGACGGGGCGCGCGGAAAGTCCGGGGAATCTTGGGAGATATGCAAAACGGGCCCGCGGCCCGTTTCCTTGTTCCCTGGCTTTCCCTGCCCTGGTCTGCCCCGCTGCTACAGGAACCGCTCCAGCAGCTTGCGCGAGGCGCGATCCAGCCGGGCCACGTCGCGGATGAAGAACTGCAGGCCGTCGCTGGAGGCGATGCGCAGCTGGCCGCGCTGGCCCAGGCGGCGGATGTCCTCCTCGCCCTTGAGCACCAGCGTGGCCGGCCCGCGGTCGGTCTGCAGCTGCCAGGTGCTGGGCATCGAGAAGCTGGAGACGCCCAGGATGCGTTCGATGGTCGGGACGAACTCGCGCACCGCCAGGTCCTGCTCGATGAGTGCGCGCACCGGCGCGGGCAGCGCGTCCAGGCGCTCGACCCAGGCGCATTCGTGGCCGTCGCTGCCGACCAGCGACAGGCCGTCCAGCGGCGCCTCGATCGGGAAGGCGCGCACCGGCGTGACGCCCTCATGCACCGTGCCGTCGGCCAGGGTCAGCACCAGGCGGCCATGGGCGTTGCGCTGCAGCTGCCAGTCGATGGCGGCGATGGTTGCTACGGTGGGCTCGGTCATTGCGCCTGCTCCTCACTGTGCGGGCCTTCCTGCCCTCCGCGGCGCTCCTGCGCCATGTACAGCTCCCAGTAGGCGCCGCGCCGGGCCATCAGCTCGTCGTGCGGGCCGACCTCGACGATCTCGCCGCGGTCCATCACGACCAGGCGGTCGGCCTTGCGCAGCGTGGACAGGCGGTGGGCGATGGCGATCGTGGTACGCCCCTGCACCAGGTTGTCCAGCGCCTTCTGGATTTCCTTCTCGGTCTGCGTGTCCACGGCCGAGGTGGCCTCGTCCATGATGAGCACGCGCGGGTCGATCAGCAGCGCGCGCGCAATGCTGATGCGCTGGCGCTCGCCGCCCGACAGGCTCTGGCCGCGCTCGCCCACCAGCGAGTCGTAGCCCTGGGGCAGGCGCAGGATGAACTCATGCGCGTGCGCGGCGCGCGCGGCGGCGATGATCTCGGCGCGCGTGGCGCCGGGCTTGCCGTAGGCGATGTTCTCGGCGATGGTGCCGAAGAACAGGAAGGGCTCTTGCAGCACCAGGCCGATGTGGCGGCGCCAGTCGGTCACGGCCATGCGGCGGATGTCGACGCCGTCGACCTCGATGGCGCCGTCGCTCACGTCGTAGAAGCGGCAGATCAGGTTGACCAGCGTGCTCTTGCCCGAGCCGCTATGGCCGACCAGGCCGATCATCTCGCCCGGACGGATGTCCAGCGACAGGTTCTTGATGACGGTGCGGCTGCCATAGCGAAAGCCCAGCCGGCGCAGCGTGATGCCGCCCTGGATCTGCGCCAGCTGCACCGGCTGCTCAGGGTCGGGCACGTTGCTGACGTGGTCCAGGATGTCGAAGATGCGCTTGGCGCCCGACGCCGCTTTTTGCGTGACCGAGACGATGCGGCTCATCGAGTCCAGCCGCGTGTAGAAGCGCCCGATATAGGCGATGAAGGCGGCCAGCACGCCCACGGTGATCTGGTGGCGCGCCACCAGCCAGATGCCAAAGGCCCAGACGATGAGCAGGCCGATCTCGGTCAGCAGCGAGACGGTGGGCGCAAACAGGCTCCAGACGCGGTTGAGCCGGTCGTTGGCCTGCAGGCTGCGCAGGTTGGCCTTGCGAAAGCGCTTGGCCTCACGCCCCTCCTGGGCAAAGGCCTTGACGACGCGGATGCCCGGAATGGTGTCGGCCAGCACGTTGGTGATCTCGCTCCAGACGCGGTCGATCTTCTCGAAGCCGGTGCGCAGGCGGTCGCGCACGTTGTGGATCAGCCAGGCGATGATGGGCAGCGGCACCAGCGTGACCAGCGCCAGCCAGGGGTTGATCGAGATCAGTATGGCGCTGGTCATCACGATCATCAGCACGTCGGTGGCGAAGTCCAGCGCGTGCAGCGACAGGAAGACGTTGATGCGGTCGGTCTCCGAGCCTATGCGTGCCATCAGGTCGCCGGTGCGCTTGCTGCCGAAGTAGTCCAGCGACAGGCGCAGCAGGTGCTCGTAAGTGGCGGTGCGCAGGTCGGCGCCCATGCGCTCGGACACCAGCGCCAGCACATAGGTGCGCGCCCAGCCCAGGCCCCAGGCCAGCAGCGCCGCCAGCAGCAGCCCGCCCAGGTACATCGCGACGAGCGAGACTGGAATGTCCTTGCCGTCCTGGTAGGGAATCAGGATGTCGTCCATCAGCGGGATGGTCATATAGGGCGGCACCAGCGTGGCCGCGGTGCTGGCCAGCGTCAGCGCAAAGCCGGCGGCCAGCTGCTTTTTGTACGGACGGGCAAAGCGCCACAGGCGCAGCAGCACCCAGGTCGAGGTGGGCGCGGCCTGGCGGCGCGCGCAGACCGGGCATTCGTCGCTGCCGGCGGGCAGCAGCTGGCCGCAGGTCTCGCAGCGCGGCTGCTCGTCCCCCTCGCCTTCTCCCTGCCAGGCCTGGCCACGCTCCAGGTGCGCGATGCACTGAACGAAGGCCTGCTGCAGCGCCACCGCCTGCGACTGGCGCGCCAGCGTGAAGCGCCACAGCGCGATCTGGCGCTCGTCGTCGTGCAGCGCCAGCGTTCCGACGCCGGCGGTCTCGGTCAGGTGCAGTTGCATGCCGGGCGCCAGCACCTGGGCGCCGAGCGCGCCGCCTGCGTCGCGCGAGAGCAGGCGCTGGCCGGTCAGCGCCAGCGCGCCGGGCGCAAAGCGCAGATCGGGGGTCAGGTCAACCTCCAGGGTTGCCAGGACGTTTTCTTGTGGAGCGAGGGCATCCTGCCAGCGCGCTGCCGCCAAAGCGGGCAGGTCAGCCTCAACAGCGTCTACCAAAGAGTGATGTTGCATTGTCTTTCTGTCATGGACACGGCCAACCCCTTCGGGGGATGCGCAGGTTTGCGTGGCCAGGCTGCGGTGGCGCATCAGTGTGTACGGCGCCAGGCACCTCCGCTTAACGCGCCAGGGCCGCTTGCGGCTGACGCGCCCTGACCGCCGGCGCGAGAATCCGGCTCCTTTCCTCTGAATCCCCAAAAAAACACCCCCTTCCGCCCATGGCACGCTTTGAAGACATCCAACTGCTGCGCACCACTTATCTGCGCGGCCCCAGCGTCTGGACTTACCGCCCGGTGCTTGAAGTCTGGCTCGACCTGGGCGCGCTGGAGGACTGGCCGTCGCACAAGCTGCCCGGCTTCAACGAGCGCCTGACGGCCTGGCTGCCCGACCTGGTCGAGCACCACTGCGGCGTGGGCGAGCGCGGCGGCTTCATCCAGCGCCTGACCGGCGGCACCTGGATGGGCCACGTGCTGGAGCACGTCATCATCGAGCTGCTGAACCTGGCGGGCATGCCGGCCGAGTTCGGCCAGACGCGCGAGATCTCGCGCCGCGGGGTCTACCGCATGGTGTTTCGCTGCCCCGAGGAAGCGGTGGCGCGCACCGCGCTGGCCTGGGGCCACAAGCTGGTGATGGCAGCGATCAACGACGACGCGTTCGACCTGGACGCGGCAATTGCCGCGATCAAGACCGTGATCGACGAGCGCTACCTGGGTCCGAGCACGGCCAGCATCGTCGACGCAGCGGCCGAGCGGCGCATCCCCGCGATCCGCCTGAACGACGGCAACCTGGTGCAGCTGGGCCACGGCGCGGCGCAGCGGCGCATCTGGACCGCCGAGAGCGACCAAACCAGCGCCATTGCCCAGGGCATTGCCCAGGACAAGGACCTGACCAAGGAACTGCTGACCAGCTGCGGCGTGCCCGTACCCGAGGGGCGCGACGTGGAAAGCGCCGACGACGCCTGGGAGGCGGCGCAGGACATCGGCCTGCCGGTCACCATCAAGCCCAGCGACGGCAACCACGGGCGCGGCGTGACGCTTGAGCTGAGCGACGAGGACGACATCCGCACCGCCTATGCGCTGGCGCGGGCCGAGAGCGAGGACGGTGACGTCATCGTCGAGCAGTTCATCGCCGGCACCGAGCACCGGCTGCTCGTCGTCGGCGGCAAGGTGGTGGCCGCCTGCCGCGGCGAGCCGGTGCACGCGCTGGGCGACGGCCAGTCCACGCTGCGCGCGCTGGTCGACGCGCTGAACAAGGACCCGCGCCGCGGCCCCGAGCAGCAATACCCGCTGGACCGCATCGACCTGGACAAGCCCGCCGTGCGCCTGGAGCTCAAGCGCCAGCGCGTGACGCCCGACACCGTGCCCGCGCTGGGCCAGCAGGTGCTGCTGCAGCGCAGCGGCAACATGGCGATCGACTGCACCGACGAGGTTCACCCCGACGTGGCCTACCACGCCTGCCTGGCGGCAAAAATCGTCGGGCTGGACATTGCCGGCATGGACATGGTGATGGCCGACGTCTCTCGCCCGCTCAAGGCGCAGGGCGGCGCCATCATCGAAGTCAACGCCGGCCCCGGCCTGCTGATGCACCTCAAGCCCACCGTGGGCATGCCGCGCCCGGTGGGCATGGCCATCGTCGACCATCTCTTCGCGCCCGCAGAAGGCGGCGCCGGCAGCGGGCGCATTCCGCTGGTGGGCATTGCCGGAACGCAGGGCAACGCCTTCATCGCCCGCCTGGTGGGCTGGCTGCTGCAGCTGTCGGGGCGGCTCACCGGCGTGGCCAGCAGCGACGGCATGTTCCTGGCCGGGCGGCGCACCCAGCGCAGCAGCTGCGCGCACTGGGCCGGCGCCCACCGCGTGCTGACCAACCGGCTGGCGCAGGCCGCCGTGATCCAGACGACGGCGCGCTCCATTCTTGAAGAAGGCCTGGCCTACGACCGCTGCCAGGTCGGCGTGGTGACCGACATGGACGGCTGGCAGGATCTGGCCGACCACGACGTGCTGGAGCGCGCCGCGATGACGCGCGTGCTGCGCACGCAGATCGACGTGGTGCTGGACGGCGGCGCCGGCGTGCTCAACGCCGACGATGCCCAGGTGGCGGCGCTGGCCAAGCTGTGCGACGGCGCGGTGCTGCTGTATGCGCTGGACGAGCACAACCCGCTGCTGGCCGCCCACCGCGCCGAGGGCGAAGGGCGCGCGGTCTTCGTGCGCGACGGCCAGGTGGTGCTGGCCAGCGGCGCGCGCGAACGCGTGCTGGGCACGCTGCAGGCGCTCGCCCCCGCCCGCGGCACCGCGCCCGACACCGCGTCGCTGCTGGCCGCCATTGCCGGCGCCTGGGCGCTGGACATTGCGCCCGAGCTAATCGCCGCCGGCATCAAGACCTTTGAATACGGCGACACGGCCGGCGCCTGACGCGTCGGCAGCGCCCCACACAAGACAGACAGACCAAGGCCATGGAAATCATTCGCACCCGCGCGCTGCGCGGCCCCAATCTCTGGACCCGCAGCACCGCCATCGAGACCATCGTGCGCTGCAGCGAGCAGGAGCACGACATCGGCCAGCTGGCCGGTTTTGAAGACCGGCTGCGCGCGCGCTTTGCGCAGATCGGCGCGCTCAAACCCCAGGGCACCCACCAGCCGCTGTCGCTGGCCGACGTGCTGGAGACCGCCGCGCTGCAGCTGCAGGCGCAGGCCGGCTGCCCGGTCACCTTCAGCCGCACGCACGAGACGGTGGAGCACGGCACCTTCCAGGTCGTCGTCGAATACACCGAGGAGGCCGTCGGCCGCCGCGCGCTGGAACAGGCCGCCGCGCTGGTCGAGACGGCGCTGGCCGACGCGCCCTTCAACGCCGACCAGGCGATTGCCGAGCTGCGCGAGCTGGACGAGGACGAGCGCGTCGGTCCGTCCACCGGCTCCATCGTCGACGCGGCGCGCGCGCGCGGCATTCCGGTGCGCCGGCTCACGCGCGGCTCGCTGGTGCAGCTGGGCTGGGGCGCGCGGGCGCGGCGCATCCAGGCGGCCGAGCTGGACGCCACCAGCGCGGTGGCCGAGTCGATCGCGCAGGACAAGGACCTGACCAAGCGCCTGCTGCACGCCGCCGGCGTGCCGGTGCCGCTGGGCCGGCCGGTGGCCAGCGCGGACGACGCCTGGGCCGTGGCCGAAGAGGTCGGCCTGCCGGTCGTCGTCAAGCCCCAGGACGGCAACCAGGGCAAGGGCGTGACGGTGAACATCGCCACCCGCGCCCAGCTGGACGCCGCCTACGCGACGGCGCGCGAGTACGGCGACGAGATCATGGTCGAGCGCTTTCTGCCCGGCCATGACTTTCGCCTGCTCATCGTCGGCGACCGCATGGTGGCCGCCGCGCGGCGCGACCCGCCGCAGGTGCTGGGCGACGGCGTGCACACCATTGGCGAGCTGGTTGACGAGGTCAACCGCGACCCGCGCCGCGGCAGCGGCCACGGCACGGCGCTGACCCGCATCCGCCTGGACGAGATCGCGCTGGCGCGCCTGACCGCCGAGGGCCTGAGCCCCGAGAGCGTGCCCGCGCGCGGCCAGCGCGTGGTGCTGCGCCACAACGCCAACCTGTCCACCGGCGGCAGCGCCACCGACGTGACCGACGACGTTCACCCCGACATCGCCGCGCGCGCCATCGAGGCGGCGCAGACGATTGGCCTGCACATCTGCGGCGTCGACGTGATCTGCGAGTCGATGCTGCGCCCGCTGGAAGACCAGGGCGGCGGCATCGTCGAGGTCAACGCCGCACCCGGCCTGCGCATGCACCTGTCGCCCTCGTTCGGGCGTGCGCGCAACGTCGGTGCACCCATGGTCGACGCCCTCTTTCCCCCGGGCGAGGACGGGCGCGTGCCGCTGGTCGCCGTCACCGGCACCAACGGCAAGACGACGACGACGCGCCTGATCGCCCACCTGTTTGCCGCCCACGGCTGGCGCACAGCGATGACCAACACCGACGGCGTCTACGTCAACGGCCACCAGATCGACAGCGGCGACTGCTCCGGCCCCAGGAGCGCACGCAACGCGCTGTTCCACCCCGAGACCGACGCCGCCGTGCTCGAATGCGCGCGCGGCGGGCTCTTGCGCGAGGGCCTGGGCTTCGACCGCTGCCAGGTCGCGGTGGTCACCAACGTCGGCGAGGGCGACCACCTGGGGCTGAACTTCATCACCACGGTGGAAGACGTTGCCGTGCTCAAGCGCGTCATCGTGCAGAACGTCACGCCCGCCACCGGCTGGGCCGTGCTCAACGCCGCCGACCCGCACGTCGCGGCCATGGCCTCGGTCTGCCCGGGCAAGGTCATCTTCTTCGCCCACGACCGCCACCACCCGCTGATGGCCACGCACCGCGCCCAGGGCCAGCGCGTGGTCTACGTCGAGGGCGAGCACATCGTCGCCGCCGAGGATTCGTGGCGGGAAAGCGTGCCGCTGCGCGACATCCCGCTCACGCACGGCGGCACCATCGCCTTCCAGATCGACAACGCCATGGCCGCCGTCGCCGCCGCCTGGGCCATCGGCCTGCCCTGGGACACGATCCGCCGCGGCCTGGCCAGCTTCGTCAACGACAGCGACAACGCGCCCGGGCGCTTCAACGTCATGCACTACCACGGCGCCACGCTGATTGCCGACTACGGCCACAACCCCGACGCCATCCGCGCGCTGGTGCAGGCGGTGCAGGGCATGCCGGCCAACAAGCGCAGCGTGGTCATCAGCGGCGCCGGCGACCGGCGCGACGAGGACATCACCGCGCAGACGCGCATCCTGGGCGAGGCCTTCGACGAAGTCATCCTCTACCAGGACGCCTGCCAGCGCGGCCGCGCCGACGGCGAGGTGCTGGCGCTGCTGCACCAGGGCCTGCAGAACGCGCCGCGCACCAGCTACGTGACCGAGATCCACGGCGAATTCCTCGCCATCGACCACGCGCTGGCACGCCTGCAGCCGGGCGACCTGTGCCTGGTGCTGGTCGACCAGGTGCAGGAGGCTCTGGAGCACCTGCAGCAGCGCTGCGCGGGGCCGGCGCCGAGCTGATTGTGCTGCGGCAGGCCGGTTTCAGAGGTTTTCGAGCCTGGCCTCGATCTGCGCACGCAGCGCCGCATCGGTGGCCTCGCGTGCCGCTTTTTTCAGCACCTTCCTGGCGTCTTCGGCACGGTTCTCGTTCAGGTACAGCTCGCCAAGCCGCAGGCGCGCGCGCGCCGCACCATTGGCGTCGCCGCTGGCTTCGTGAATATGGGCCAGCGTGTCGAGAACCGTGGGGTTGTCGGGCGCCGACTGGCCGGCGCGGCTGGCCAATGAAAGCGCCTCGTCCTTGCGGCCCTCTCCCAGGCGCAGCAGCGCCAGGTTGTTCAGGCTGGCCCAGTGCTCGGGCGACGTCTTGAGCACGCGCTCGTAATACGTCGCGGCGCTGCGCTTGTCACCCGCGCCTTCTTCCAGCATGCCGACCATGAAGGCGGCATCCACGTCGTCCGGCGCCAGTTCCAGCCGTTTGCGCGACTGCGCAAGCGCGGCCTTCGTATCGCCCTGGCGCAGCAGCACCAGTGCCATGCCGGCGCGCAGCGAGGGATCGCCCGGCTGCCCGGCAATCGCCCGTGCAAACGTGTCGCGCGCCTTGTCGTAGGCACCCATGCCGGCATACAGCCTGGCGGCGGCGGCCAGCGTGTCGACGCCGGGCTTGCGCTTTTGCTCCACCAGCCTATCCAGGCGCTGCTGCGCAGCATCGCCGGCACCCGAAGCCGCCTCGCTGACGGCCAGTTCCAGCGCAGGGGCGGGATCCTGGGGCGCGATCGTGCTCGCCTGGGTCAGGGTCGCGATGGAATCGCCCCACTGCTGCTGGGCGCGCTGGGCACGGCCGAGGCCCAGCAGCGCAGGCACGTCCTTGGCGTGCTCCTGCCGGGTCAAAACAGTGCGATAGCGCGCCGCCGCCTTGGCCGGATCGCCGGACGCCAGCCAGGCATCCCCCAGCGCCACAAGGGCCGGCGCAGGCACGTCCTTGCCGCCGCTGTTGGCTTCATCCCACGGTTTGAGCAACTCCAGGGCCTGCTCGGGCCGCCCGTCGCGCAGGTACAGGTGCGCCAGATCCACGCGCAGGCCAGGGGTGGTTTGCGCAAGTCCCGCCACGCCTTTTTCCAGATGCACGATCGCAGGCTCGACGGCGCCATGGCGCGCCAGGTACAGGCCAATGCGCTGGTTGGCAAGCCTGTCTCCGGGGGCGATCTTGGTGGCCTCCTGGTAGAACGAGAAGGCCTTGTCCTCCTCACCCATTGCCGTCGCGATGTCGCCGAGCTTCGTCCATGCGGTGTACTGGTCGGGATCGATCTTGACCGAGCGCTGCAAGGCCTCGATGGCCTGGGGCACCTTGTTCTGCAGTGCCAGCGCAATGCCCAGCACCTCATGCGCGGGCGCCGATTGCGGTGACTCCTTGATCACGCGGCGGGCCAGTTTTTCAGCGTCCGCGGCCTTGCCCGACTGGATCAGCTCCACCGCCTCGTCCAGCGGGCCGCGCTGGGCCGCCATTTTCCCCATGCCCATCACGCCCTGGGTCAGGTCGACCGTCATGGCGTTCGCCTGGACCATGGCAAAAAGCAGCGGCAAGGACAGCAGGACGGCTCGCAACGAAAAAACTTGCATGGTCAGCTTTCAGGTCGAATACAAAATGGTGCAGCCCTCAACAAAATGGGGCGGCACCGTGCCGCCCCATTCTGCCCCAGCAGGTTGGCTTGGATCAGCCCAGATTGCGGCGACGGCGGCGCAGTGCGGCGCTGCGCAGGCCGAAAGCACCCAGCAACATGGGCAGAGCGCCCGGCAGCGGCACTTCGGATACCGAGCCAACGACCGTGATGTAGTCCTTCTCCAGCGCCACCTGCCCGCCATCCACAAAGGCGCCCACGCCAAAGTCGTAGGTGCCGGCCATCAGGCCCGTCAACGTCATGTTGAACGTGAAGGTGCGGTCTTCCGAGCGGTCCCAGGAACCGGAATAGGACACCGGATCAAAGCTCACCTCAACGCCGCCGGGCGCCGCGCCGACCAGGCCAAGCGCGACATTGGTGTAGGTATCGAAGGCGTCCCCAATCGCGTTCTGTATCAACGTTGCAATGTCCGCGCTGCCGTCGAACAGATTGAAAGAGCCGCCAGTCTCAGTGGCGATCGTCATTGCCGCATCGAGCGTGCAATCAGAGCAGTTAGCGTTCATCGCGTTGGTACCGACGACCAGCACCTTGACGTTGTTGTCCTTCAATGCGCCGATTGTTTCGTTCAGCGTTGGGTAGTACAAGCCACCCTCATGCCCGGGAGCATCGCCGAACTGGACGATGAACCGGTGCGACCCAGCGCGCCAGTCGCTGGCCTCGGCCTGCTCCTTGAGCGCGATCAGATTGGCCTCGGGTGTGTCACCGCCCCCGCCAGCAACCCACGTGTTGATTCCCGTCTGTACCGCGGCCGTATCGGACGTCAGCGCCTGGTTAACTTTGGTGATGTAGGCATCCGTTCGATCCCTGTATTCACTGGCACCGAACTGGGCGTCGCCGTAACCGGCGACGTTGCCCATGATGGAAGTCGCGTTCGCTTTCGCCTGATTGATGATGCTTCCCATCGAGCCCGTGGTGTCGGCGACGAATTTCACGTCAACCAGCGCCGATGTTGGCGCCTCTTTGGAGATGACGACCGTCTTGGTAATGGTGATGGATTCACCGACACCCAGAGTCGCCGAGAAGGTCTCGGGTGAAATGGAATCGGCCATGGCTGCATGGCTGGCCAAGGCAAAGCCCGCGGCGATGCCCAGCATTCGCAATACATGTTTCATGGAACTGTCTCCTCGTTTGTGGACGGTACAGAGTACAAACGAGCTCCCCTCCTCTCAATAGGGCCAATGGACTACGGGTTTGCCGATGTAAATGCAAATGCAGCCACGCCTGCCCATGCCAAGCCTGGGTTGAGCCAGAAACCCGGCGCGCGCCCGCGGCAGCGGCCGACCTGGCCGCGGATCTGGGCGTGAGCGTGCCCACGCTGCAGCGCCTGCCGCCCGCTGCACGCCGGCCGGGGCATGTTGGCCGACTTGCCCATCTGCGCCGTTCAACCCCCAGGGCCAGGCCGAACTGCTGACGCAGTTGACGCCGCTGCAGGGCGGTGGCTGCTGGATGCCGCTGGCCGGCAGCGGCTGGCCAGTCCCTGACGAGGCACGCGACGGCTGGTGGCCCGGCCTGCCCTATCTGCTGCACGACATGCGACCGCAGGGCTACATGGGCCGCCTGTTCGCCCGCGCCGAGCACCACGCCCTGGGCGTCGCGCCCGACCCGCAGGCCTGGTCCGACGACGACATGCTGCCCATGCTGCACGCGCCGCTGCCCGGCGGCGAGGTGCCGATGCGGACGTTCGAGCCGCCCCTGCCGCTGCCGCCCCAGTGCGCGGTGTGGCACGCGGCATGGAGCGCAGCGCGGGATTTCTGGCGTGCCGCAGCGGACGATGGGCGCGTCAGCGCCACATTCTGCGAGGTCTGCGCGGCGCATGCGGATCAGCTGTCCGCGGCGGCAGTGCATGCATGACTACCCTTGGAGCGTGCACGAACCGGGAAAGCGGTGTTATTGCAACCAGTTGAACTGGCACTGGCCCCTCATCCCCTCGCCAGCACCGGCCCCAATGCCAGGCCGGTGTGCGTCCCCGCCGCCACCAGCTCCTCGGGCGTGCCTGCCGCGACGATGCGCCCGCCGCCGCTGCCGCCCTCGGGGCCCAGGTCGATGATCCAGTCGGCCTCGGCGACGACGTGCAGGTCGTGCTCGATGACGACGACGCTGTGGCCGCCGTCGACCAGGCGGTGCAGCACGCGGATCAGCTTGTCCACGTCGGCCATGTGCAGGCCCACCGTCGGCTCATCGAGCACGTACAGCGTGTGCGGCGGCTTCTGGCCGCGGCGGGTCACGTCGTCGCGCACCTTGGACAGCTCGGTCACCAGCTTGATGCGCTGCGCCTCGCCGCCCGACAGCGTCGGGCTGGGCTGGCCCAGCGTCAGATAGCCCAGGCCCACGTCCTGCAGCAGTTGCAGCGGGTGGGCGATGGACGGCATTGACGCGAAGAACCCGACGGCCTCGTCGACCTCCATCTGCAGCACCTCGCCGATGTGCTTGCCGCGCCAGGTGACGGCCAGCGTCTCGGGGTTGAAGCGCGCGCCGTGGCAGACCTCGCAGGGCAGCTTGACGTCGGGCAGAAAACTCATCGCGATGGTGCGCATGCCCTGGCCTTCGCAGGAGGGGCAGCGCCCGGCGCCGGTGTTGAACGAGAAGCGCCCCGGCGCGTAGCCGCGCGCCTTGGCTTCCAGCGTCTCGGCGAACAGGCGGCGCACCTGGTCCCAGAAGCCGATGTAGGTCGCTGGGCAGGAGCGCGGCGTCTTGCCGATCGGCGTCTGGTCGACTTCGAGCACACGGTCGATGCCCTCGAAGCCCGACAGCCCGGTGCAGCCGACGAGCGGCGGCGCCTTGCCGTGCAGATCCATGGCCTCGCGCCCTGCCTTGGTCTGGCGCTGGCCGACCCAGGCGGCCACGTTGGCCAGCAGCACGTCGCGCGCCAGCGTGGACTTGCCCGAGCCGGACACGCCGGTGACCGCCACCAGCCGCTGCAGCGGCACGCGCGCGGTGACGTTCTGCAGGTTGTGCAGGTGGGCGCCACGCACGGTGAGCCACTGCAGCGCGGGAGCGGATACTCCCTCACCCCGGCCCTCTCCCCCTGCTGGGGGCGAGGAAGTGGCAGCGCCGGTGTTCACTCCCTCTCCCTCTGGGGGAGGGAGCAAGACCGCGCGGCGCGCCTGCAGCGGATGGCGCATCGCATGCAGCAGATAGCGGCCGGTCTGCGAGTCGGGCGCGGCCTCCAGGTCGGCGACGCTGCCTTCGGCGATCAGCCGCCCGCCGCGCTTGCCGGCGCTGGGGCCGATGTCGATGATGTGGTCGGCGCGGCGGATGGTGTCCTCGTCGTGCTCGACGACGACCAGCGTGTTGCCCTTGTCGCCCAGCTTGTGCAGCGCGTTCAGCAGAATGTGGTTGTCGCGCGCGTGCAGGCCGATGGTGGGCTCGTCGAGCACGTAGCACACGCCCTGCAGGTTGCTGCCCAGCTGCGCGGCCAGGCGGATGCGCTGTGCCTCGCCGCCCGACAGCGTCGGCGCGCCGCGGTCCAGCGTCAGATAGGACAGGCCGACCTCTTCCAGAAACTCCAGCCGGCTGGCGATCTCGGGCAGCAGGTCGCGCGCGATCTCGGCGGCGCGGCCATCGAGCTGCAGGCCCGCGATCCACGCGCGCACCTCGCTGACCGACAGCCGCGCCACCGCGGTGATCGGCTCGCCGGCAAAGCGCACCGCGCGCGCCACAGGGTTCAGGCGCGTGCCGTCGCAGCTGGGGCAGGCCTGGTCGCTGACGTCCTCGACGTCGGGTTCGGCAAAGCTTTGCTCGCGGCCCTTGTCCTTGTCGGCCAGCTGGGTGTCGTCCAGCAGCTTGCGCTGCTCGCGGTTGAGCCGCACGCCGGTGCCGACGCAGTCCGGGCACCAGCCGTGCTTGCTGTTGTACGAGAACAGGCGCGGGTCGGGCTCGGCGTAGCTGGTGGCGCACACCGGACAGGCGCGCAGCGTGGAGAACGCCTGCACGCTGCCGATGCCCGCCGTCGGCAGGCCCTGCTCCAGCGCCTGCTGCAGGCCGTCCAGCGCGCTGATGACCTGCACCACGCCCTTGCCCAGCAGCAGCGCGTGCTCCAGCTGCTCGCGCAGCAGCGCCTCGTTCTCGGGCAGCACGTCCAGGCTGAACACCGGCAGCTCGATGTTGTGCTCCTTGAAGCGGTCGATGCGCGGAAAGCCGGTCGTCGGCAGAAATGCGCCGTCGACGCGCAGATGCGTGTAGCCGCGCGGGCGCGCCCAGTCGGCCAACTCGGTGTACACGCCCTTGCGGTTGACGACCAGCGGCGCCAGCAGCCCGACGTGCTGGCCGCGGTAGTCGCGCAGCACCTGGGCGACGATGCTGTCCGCGCTCTGCGGCTCCACCTTCGCGCCGTCATGAATGCAGTGCTGCATGCCCAGCTTGACGTAAGCCAAGCGCAGAAAGTGCCAGACCTCGGTGACGGTGCCCACGGTGCTCTTGCGCCCGCCCCGCGACAGCCGCTGCTCGATGGCCACCGTCGGCGGAATGCCGTAGACCGCGTCGACCTCGGGCCGGCCCGCGGGCTGGACGATGGAGCGTGCATAGGCGTTGAGGCTCTCCAGGTAGCGGCGCTGGCCCTCGTTGAACAGGATGTCGAAGGCCAGCGTGGACTTGCCCGAGCCCGACACGCCGGTGACCACGTTGAACCTGCCGCGCGGAATCGAGACGCTGAGGTTCTTGAGGTTGTGCTCGCGCGCGCGGACGATGTCGATGCTCTGCGTGACCGCTGCGCGCGGCCGTGCATAGGCCAGGCGAGGCTCGGCAGCCACCAGCGCCGCCTGCGGCGCGCCGATGGCCTGCGCATACTGCCGCAGCGCCGCGCCGGTATGGGAGTCCGGGTGCTCGCGCAAGTCCTGCGGCGTGCCCTGGGCGACCAGCTGGCCGCCGCCTTCGCCGCCCTCGGGACCCAGGTCGATCACCCAGTCGGACGCAGCGATCACGTCCAGGTTGTGCTCGATGACGATCAGCGAGTGGCCGGCGTCCAGCAGCTTTCTCAGCGCGCGCATCAGCTTGGCGATGTCGTCGAAGTGCAGGCCGGTCGTCGGCTCGTCGAACAGAAACAGCGTGCCCTTGCGCGCCAGCGGCTGGCGGCTGCTGGCCGCGGTGCGGGCCGCCTCGGCCAGAAAGCCGGCAAGCTTCAGGCGCTGCGCCTCACCGCCCGACAACGTCGGCACCGGCTGGCCCAGGCGCACGTATTCCAGGCCCACGTCGACAATCGGCGCCAGCGCGCGCACCACCTCGCGGTCGCGGACAAACAACTGGGCCGCCTCGCTCACCGTCAGCTCCAGCACGTCGGCCACGCTGAGCACGCGGCCGCCGCGCTCTATGCGCACTTCCAGCACCTCGGGGCGGTAGCGCCGGCCGTTGCAGTCGGGGCAGCGCAGGTAAACGTCGCTGAGGAACTGCATCTCCACATGCTCGAAGCCGGAGCCGCCGCAGGTCGGGCAGCGCCCATCGCCACTGTTGAAGCTGAACTTGGCCGCGGTGTAGCCGCGCTCGCGCGACAGCGGCGCGTTGGCGAAGATCTCGCGCACCGCGTCCCACGCGCCAACGTAGCTGGCCGGGTTGGAGCGCGCGGTCTTGCCGATCGGCGACTGGTCGACGAACACCACATCGCTCAGGTGATCGAAGCCCAGCAGGCGGTCATGCGCGCCCGGCGCCTCGGTCGCCTTGCCGAACTGGCGCAAAAGCGCCGGCGCCAGGATGTCCTGGATCAGCGTGGACTTGCCCGAGCCCGACACGCCGGTGACGGTGACCAGGCGCTGCAGCGGGAACGCCACGTCGATGCCGCGCAGGTTGTGCGCACGCGCGCCCTCCAGGATCAGCCGCGGCGTGCCCGGCTGCACTGGCCGCGCCGCGCCGCTGGTGATGGTGCGCCGCCCGCCCAGGTACTGGCCGGTCAGCGTGTCGGCGCGGCGCAGCTGTTCGACCGTACCGTCGAACACGATGCGCCCGCCCAGCTGGCCCGGGCCAGGGCCCATGTCGATCACGCGGTCGGCCGCCAGCATGACGGCCGGGTCGTGCTCGACGACGACCAGGGTGTTGCCCGCGTCGCGCAGGCGCAGCATGGCCTGGTTGATGCGGTCCATGTCACGCGGGTGCAGGCCGATGCTGGGCTCGTCGAGCACGAACAGCGTGTTGACCAGGCTGGTGCCCAGCGCGGTCGTCAGGTTGATGCGCTGCACCTCGCCGCCGCTCAGCGTGCGGCTTTGCCGGTCCAGCGTCAGGTAGCCGATGCCCACGTCGCACAGGTATTTCACGCGCGCCAGGATCTCGTCCAGGATGAGCTTGAGCGCCTGGGCGTCGGCGCTGCGCGCTGCGGCGCCCACGTCGCTGGCGGGCGCGGCAAGATCGGCCGGCGCGCCCCCCTGCTGCAGCCGCGCAAAAAACCGCGCCAGCCGCTCCAGCGGCAGCAGCATCAGGTCATGCAGGCACAGGCCGGGCAGCGCTTCAAGCTGCTCGCGCGTCCACTGCACGCCCTGGGGCATGAAGCGCTTTTCCGGCGCCAGCACCGCGTCGGCATCCGTTTTGCTGCCCACGCGCCACAGCATGCTTTCGGTCTTCAGGCGCGCGCCGGCGCAGCTGGGGCAGGTGGTGTAGCTGCGGTATTTGGACAGCAGCACCCGGATGTGCATCTTGTAGGCCTTGGTCTCCAGGTAGGCGAAGAAGCGGCGGATGCCATACCACTGGCGGTTCCAGTTGCCCTCGCGAAAATCCGGCGTGCCCTCGATGACCCAACGCTGCTGCTCGGCGGTGAGCTTGTACCAGGGCGTGTCGCGCGCAATGCCTGCCGCCTCGGCGTAGCGCAGCAGGTCGTCCTGGATTTCCTGCCAGGCCGGCGTCTGGATGGCCTTGATCGCGCCGCCGCGCAGTGTCAGCTTGTCGTTGGGAATGACCAGGCCCCAGTCGACGCCGATGACCCGGCCAAAGCCGCGGCAGGCCTCGCAGGCGCCGACGGCCGAGTTGAACGAGAACATCGACGCGATCGGCTCGCTGTAGCGCAGGTCGGTGTCGGGGCAGTGCAGGCCGGTGGAGAAGCGCCAAATCTCAGGCTCGCCGTCGTCGCGCAGCCGGTAGACGGCCATGCGCCCGCCGCCGCGCAGCAGCGCCAGCTCGATGGCCTCCATGGCCCGGACGCGCTCGGTGCCGGCGATGCGAAAGCGGTCGGCCACCACGTCCAGCAGCTTCTTGCCGCCGGCGGCGCGCTCGGCCTGCACCTTGGTGAAGCCGCTGGCCGACAGCCACTGCTGCAGCTGCTCGGCGCTGACGTTCTCGGGCAGCTCGACCGCAAAGGTCAGCACGATGCGCGGGTCGCCCTGCGCGGCGCAGCGCGCCAGCAGCTCGTCGTAAATGCTTTGCGCGCTGTCGTGGCGCACCGGCTGGGCGCTGACGCGGTCGAACAACCGGCCGGCGCGCGCGAACAGCAGCTTCAGGTGGTCGTTCAGCTCGGTCATCGTGCCGACCGTCGAGCGGCTGGAGCGCACCGGGTTGGTCTGGTCGATGGCAATCGCCGGCGGCACGCCCTCGACCTTGTCCACCGCCGGCTTGTCCATGCGGTCGAGGAACTGGCGCGCATAGGCGCTGAAGGTCTCGACGTAGCGGCGCTGGCCCTCGGCGTACAGCGTGTCGAACACCAGGCTGGACTTGCCCGAGCCGCTGGGGCCGGTGACCACCGTCAGCTCGCCGGTGCGGATGTCGAGGTCGATGTTCTTGAGGTTGTGCTGGCGCGCACCATGGATGCGGATCAGGCCGTGCGGCTGTGTCATGGAAGAGGTCTTTGCAAAACAGGCGGAACATTCTAGGAAGAACCCTGCCCGTTCACCGGCGCCTGCACCGATAGCTGCAAGGGCATTGCCGGCATTGCCCTGCTGGCGGGAAAAACGTCAGCCGGCACCCAGCTGCGCCTGCACGCGCAACTGCGTGGGCGACTGGCCGGTCCAGCCGCGAAACGCGCGGATGAAGCTCTTCTCGCTGGCAAAGCCCACCGCCTGCGCCACCTGCTTGACCGGGCGGCGCGTGCGCTGCAGCAGCTCAATGGCGCGCGCGCGGCGCACCTCGTCCTTGAGCTGCTGCAGCGACGCGCCCTGCTCGCGCAACTGGCGGTGCAGCGTGCGCACCGACAGGTGCAGCTGCGCGGCCAGGCCCTCGCCGTCGTGGGCGGCCGCCGGGTTGGCGGCCAGCAGCTGGCGCACGCGCGCCACCAGCAGGCGGTCGCGGCGGTACTGCAACACGGTGAGCGGCAGCGCGCGCTGCAGCATTTGGCGCAGCTGCGCCTCGTCGCGCGCCAGCGGCAGCACCAGGTAGCGCGCGTCAAAACACAGCCGGGCCTGCGGCGCGTCGAAACGCACCGGCCCCGGGAACAGCAGCGGGTAGACGCCGGCGTGCGCCGGCGCGGCAAACGGAAACTCCACTGCCAGCAGCGGCAGGCGCGAGTCGATCAGCCAGCAGGCCACGCCGTGCAGGTTGCGCAGCAGCGAGACCATGCAGAACTCGCGCAACGCGCCGTCGCCGCCCGGCGGGCTCTGCTCGGCCAGCGTCACCACGGCCTGCGCGCCATCGCTTTGCAGCGCCAGCGCGACGGTGTCGGTCAGCAGGTTGTGGTGGCGGCACCAGCGCGCCAGAGCCAGGCCCAGGTCGGGCGCGGTGATCGACGCGCGCACCAGCATGCCGTAGCTGCCCCAGGGCAGGCGGCGCTCGAACCAGCCCAGCGCCTCGTCGTCCAGCCCGCGCATCGCGCCCTCGCACAGCAACTCCATTTGCGCGGCGGTGATGCGCTGGCTGGCGTCGCTCACGTCCTGTGGCGCAATGTGTGCCTGCTGCAGCACCTGCGCAGCGTCCATGCCGCGCAGTGCATAGGCATGGACGATGGCCTGGACGAAGGCCATGGGCGTGACCGCGCTGCCCTGGTGCGGCGCAAGTGGCGCGCGGGCGCGAGAAACGGCAGGAAAGGCGGGCGTCGACATGCGGGCAGCGGTGGGCACGATCAGGGTCGATGGCCATTATTGCAACCTGGCTGGCCCCATCTGCATCACGACCCGGCGTACCCTTGGAAACTACCTGCCGCAGGACATGAAGGAGACCAACCGATGACCAGCCCCGCCCCCAGCCTGGCGCAAGGCGCGACCGACACCGCGCTGATCGAACAGACGATTGGCGACTTCTTCGCCGATATGGCCCGCCGCCAGGGCGCGCACGAGGCGCTGGTCAGCCGCCACCAGGGCCTGCGCTACAGCTACGCGCAGTTGCACGCCGAGGTGCGGCGCCTGGCCAGCGCCCTGTTGGGCCTGGGGCTCACGCCGGGCGACCGCGTCGGCATCTGGTCGCACAACAACGCCGAATGGGTGCTGATGCAGCTGGCCACGGCCCAGGCCGGGCTCATCCTGGTCAACATCAACCCGGCCTACCGCGTGGCCGAGCTGGAATACGCACTGGGCAAGGTCGGCTGCAAGGCGCTGGTGACCATGGCGCAATTCAAGACCAGCGACTACCTTGGCATGCTGCGCGAGTTGGCGCCCGAGCTCGCGCTGTGCCTGCCCGGCAAGCTGGCGGCCAAGCGGCTGCCGGCGCTGCGCAGCGTGGTGTGGATCGACGCGGCCGGCCAGGGCAGCGAGCAGCCGGGCATGCTGCGCTTTTCCACGCTGATGGAACGCGGCGACGCGCAGGATGCGCGCATCGACGCGATTGCCGCGCAGCTCAAGAACACCGACCCGATCAACATCCAGTTCACCAGCGGCACCACCGGTTTCCCCAAGGGCGCGACGCTGACGCACCGCAACATCCTGAACAACGGCTTCTTCATCGGCGAATGCATGAGGCTGACCAGCGCCGACCGGCTGTGCATTCCGGTGCCGCTGTACCACTGCTTCGGCATGGTGCTGGGCAACCTGGCCTGCTTCACGCATGGCAGCACCATCGTCTACCCCAGCGACGGCTTCGAGCCGCTGTCGGTGCTGGAGACCGTGCAGGCCGAGCGCTGCACCGGCCTGCACGGCGTGCCGACCATGTTCATCGCCGAGCTGGATCACCCGCGCTTTGCCGAGTTCGACCTGTCGACGCTGCGCACCGGCATCATGGCCGGCAGCCCCTGCCCGATCGAGGTGATGAAGCGGGTGCAGGCCGAGATGAACATGACCGAGGTGACGATTGCCTATGGCATGACCGAAACCAGCCCGGTGAGCTGCCAGAGCAGCACCGACACGCCGCTGGCCAAGCGCGTCTCGACCGTCGGCCTGGTGCAGCCGCACCTGGTGGTCAAGATCGTCGACCCAGAGACCGGCGCCATCGTGCCGCGCGGCGCGACCGGCGAGCTGTGCACCCAGGGCTATTCGGTGATGCACGGCTACTGGGGCGACGAGGAGCGCACGCGCGAGGCCATCGACGCCGAGGGCTTCATGCATACCGGCGACCTGGCAACGATGGACGACGAGGGCTACGTCAACATCGTCGGACGCATCAAGGACATGGTGATCCGCGGCGGCGAGAACCTGTACCCGCGCGAGATCGAGGAATTTCTGTATCGCCACCCGCAGGTGCAGGACGTGCAGGTGGTCGGCGTGCCCGACGCGAAGTACGGCGAGGAGCTGTGCGCCTGGATCATCGCCAAGCCCGGCACCAACCCGACCGAGCAGGACATCCGCGACTTCTGCAAGGGTCAGATCGCGCACCACAAGGTGCCGCGCTACATCCGCTTCGTCGCCGAGTTCCCGATGACCGTGACCGGCAAGATCCAGAAATTCCGCATCCGCGACGCGATGATCGAGCAACTCGACCTGCGCGCCGGGCCCACGGCCTGAGAAGCTGAGAAATTGAGTGCACACATGCCTGGAAGATCGCTGGGAGCCGACGCGCTTCTGCCGCGCAGGCTCCTAGTGCCAGTCGTCGCCCGTGCCCGGATTCAGCCCGGCCGCGCGGCGGGCGACGACCAGGCGCTTGCGCATTGCCACCTCCTGCATGTCCAGCTCGCTGACCAGGTTGCGCAGCGACTCGTCGTTGATGCGGTGGGCCTGGCGCTCGTGGTAGTAGAAATCCCGCTCGGCGTGGATGCAGTCGAGGCGGGTCTCGATCTCCAGCACGTAGCGCAGCTTGCGCTGGCGCACCACCTCGGGCGCCTCGCGCTGCGCCTCGATGGTCGAGACCATGCCGCTGCCGTCATCGAGCAGCTGGACGCGGTTGCGGTACTCCTGCGTCAGGTGGCCGTTGACCTCCTGGCGCATCGCGATCCACTCGGGATCGCGATCCTGCAGCTCCTGCTCGGTCAGCGCCAGCCGGCTGATGGCAGCCATGCAGGCCTGCTCGCGCGCCAGGCGCTCCTCGCGCAGCGTGGGCGACTCGGCGGTCGGCGGCAGGCGGCGCAGGATGATGGGCAGGCTGGCCGAGCCCAGCACCAGCGTGAACAAAATGGTGCCGGTGGCCAGGAAGACCAGCATGTCGCGCGCCGGGAACGGCTGGCCGTCCGCCAGAAACATGGGCACGGACAGCGCGCCGGCCAGCGTCACCGCGCCGCGGATGCCGGCCATGGTGGTCGCCAGGTTCAGCAGCGGCGAGGGGCGCTCGGCCATCTTGCCCTGGCGGTGGGCGCGCAAGAGCGAGCCGTGCACGCCCAGCGTCAGCCAGATCCAGCGCAGCAGCAGCAGCGCGAACGAGATGGCGGCGACGTAGCCCACCAGAATCCACCAGTCGTGGCCGGCCTTGTGCAGCGTCACGCCGATGATGGACGGCAGCTGCAGGCCCAGCAGCAAAAAGACCGCGCCGTTGAACGCCGCCTCCACCATGCTCCAGGTGCCGGCCGTCTGCAGCCGCTCGCTGATGTAGCTGCTGCGCTCCAGATCGCCGAAGTTGGTGGCCACGCCGGCGGCGACGACCGACAGAATGCCCGACACGCCGATCTTCTCGCCGACGATGTAGGCGGCGAACGGCAGCAGCACCAGCAGCAGCACCATTTGCGTGGCCGCCACGTCGCCCAGACGGCGCGTGATGGTGCCGCGCGCATAAGAAAAGCCCCAGCCGATCGCCGCACCCACGCCCAGGCCGCCGACGGCCATCCAGGTGAAGTCGCGGGCCACGTCGGTCCACGAGAACAGGCCGGTCAGCGTGGCGGCGATGCCGAACTTCAGCGCCACCAGGCCCGAGGCGTCGTTGAGCAGCGACTCGCCCTCCAGCACATGCATGGTCTTCTCGGGCATGCCCAGGTTGCGCGTGATCGACGAGACCGCCACCGCGTCGGTGGGCGAGACCACGGCCGCCAGCGCGAAGGCCACGGCCAGCGGCATCTCCGGAATCATCCAGTGGATCAGGTAGCCCAGGCCCACCACGGTGAACAGCACCAGGCCCAGCGCCAGCAGCAAAATGGGCCGCGCCAGCGCGAAGAACTCGCGCTTGGGGATGCGCCAGCCGTCGGCAAACAGCAGCGGCGGGATGAACAGCAGCAGGAACAGCTCCGGGTCGAAGGCAATGTGCAGCCCCGCCTGGGGCCAGGCGATCAACGCGCCCAGCGCGATCTGGATCAACGGCAGCGGGATGGCGCGCACATAGCGGGCCACAATGCCCGTCAGCGCACCCAGCAGCAGGACGAGCAGGACGATTTCAACAGCGTGCATGCAGCATTTTCTTCATCTGCCGCCCGCGTTTTCCGTCCGGCCGTGAAAAAACCCCTATCCCCTTCACGAACACCACAGCAAAGAGGTCAGCCATGAGCATTCTGGAGACACAACTGAACCCGCGGTCGGCGGACTTCCAGGCCAACGCCAGCGCGATGCAGGCGGTGGTCGACGATTTGCGCGCCCAGGTCGCGCGCGTGGCGCTGGGCGGCAGCGAGGCCGCGCGCGCCAAGCACGTGGCGCGCGGCAAGCTGCTGCCGCGCGAGCGCGTGCAGATGCTGCTCGACCCCGGCACGCCCTTTCTGGAGATCGCGCCGCTGGCGGCGCTCAACATGTACGGCAACGACGCGCCGGGCGCCGGCCTGATCGCCGGCATCGGCCAGGTGGATGGCATCGCCTGCATGGTGGTGTGCAACGACGCCACGGTGAAGGGCGGCACCTACTACCCGGTCACTGTCAAAAAGCATTTGCGCGCTCAGGAGATCGCCGAGCAGAACCACCTGCCCTGCATCTACCTGGTCGACTCGGGCGGCGCCAACCTGCCCAACCAGGACGAGGTCTTCCCCGACCGCGACCACTTTGGCCGCATCTTCTACAACCAGGCCAACCTGAGCGCCCAGGGCATCGCGCAGATCGCGGTCGTCATGGGCAGTTGTACCGCCGGTGGCGCCTACGTGCCGGCAATGAGCGACGAGACCATCATCGTCAAGAACCAGGGCACCATCTTTCTGGGCGGCCCGCCGCTGGTCAAGGCCGCCACGGGCGAGGAGGTGAGCGCCGAAGACCTGGGCGGCGGCGACGTGCACACCCGCCTGTCGGGCGTGGCCGACCACCTGGCACAGGACGACATGCACGCGCTGGCGCTGGCGCGCAACGCGGTCAAGAACCTCAACCGTGCGGCGCCCGCGCCGGCCCCCTCGGATCGGCCGGCGCAGCCGCCGCGCCACGACGCGCACGAGCTGTATGGCGTGATCCCGACCGACACGCGCAAGCCGTTCGACGTGCGCGAGATCATTGCCCGCGTCGTCGACGACAGCGCGTTCGACGAGTTCAAGGCGCGCTTTGGCGCGACGCTGGTGTGCGGCTTCGCTCGCATCGAGGGCATGGCCGTCGGCATCATTGCCAACAACGGCATCCTGTTCTCCGAGTCGGCGCAAAAGGGCGCGCACTTCATCGAGCTGTGCTGCCAGCGCAAGATTCCGCTCATCTTTTTGCAGAACATCACCGGCTTCATGGTCGGGCGCAAATACGAAAACGAAGGCATTGCCCGCCACGGCGCCAAGCTGGTCACCGCCGTGGCCACGGCCAACGTGCCCAAGTTCACCATCATCATCGGCGGCAGCTTTGGCGCCGGCAACTACGGCATGTGCGGGCGGGCGTACTCGCCGCGCTTCCTCTGGATGTGGCCCAACGCGCGCATCAGCGTGATGGGCGGCGAGCAGGCGGCCAGCGTGCTTGCCACCGTCAAGCGCGACGGCATCGAGCGCAAGGGCGGGCACTGGAGCGCAGACGAAGAAGAAGCCTTCAAGGCGCCGATCCGCGACCAGTACGAGAAACAGGGCCACCCCTACTACGCCACCGCGCGGCTGTGGGACGACGGCATCATCGACCCCGCCGACACCCGCCGCGTGCTGGCGCTGGCGCTGGCCACCGCGCGCTGCGCACCGGTGCCGGACGTGAAGTTCGGCGTGTTCCGCATGTAACCACGAATCAATGAGACAGACATGAGCGCTCTTTCCATCCGCTACGAGGGCCACCGCGCCACCATCACACTGACCCAGCCCGAGGTGCGCAACGCCTTCAGCGACGAGGTCATCGCCCAGATCACCGCCGCGTTCACCGAGGTCGGCGCGCGCGCCGAGGTGCGCGCCGTGGTGCTGGCCGCCGAGGGGCCGGCATTCTGCGCCGGCGCCAACCTCAACTGGATGCGCCGCATGGCCGACTACACGCGCGACGAGAACATTGCCGACGCGGGCAAGCTCGCCGAGATGCTGCGCGTGATCTACGAATGCCCCAAGCCCACGGTCGCCCGCGTGCAGGGCGACGTGTACGCCGGCGGCATGGGCCTGGTGGCCGCCTGCGACATGGCGGTCGCGGTCGATACCGCGGGCTTTTACCTGTCCGAGGTCAAGATCGGCCTCATCCCCGCCACCATCAGCCCCTACGTGATACGCGCCATGGGCGCGCGCGCGGCGCACCGCTACTTTCTGACCGCCGAGCGCTTCGACGCGTTTGAAGCGCTGCGCATCGGCTTCGTGCACGAGGTGGCCGCGGCCGACCAGCTCGACGCCCGGGTGGACACCCTGGTCAAGGCCCTGGCCAGCGCCAGCCCCAACGCGATGCGCGCGTGCAAGACCCTGGTGCTCGACGTGGCCGGGCGCGCGATCGACGCCGAGCTGATCGCCGAGACGGTAGAGGGCATTGCCGACATCCGCGCGAGCGACGAAGGCCGCGAGGGCGTGCAGTCCTTTTTGCAAAAGCGCAAGCCGGGCTGGCTGGCGTGAGGATGGCCGCCGTGCCCGAAACTCCAAACATGGGAGCGCCGGCATCTTGCCGGCAGCAATGCCCGGGCGCAGCCAGCCCCCACCCCAACCCTCCCCCAGAGGGGGAGGGAGCAATGCATAACGGCTGACAGCCATGGACCAGCTCTGGCTCGACCTCGTGCAATGGCTCCACCGCGTGGGCCTGCACATCGACGCGGACACCGCCCAGGCGGTGGCCGACGGGGCGGCGCACGCCACGCAGCGGCTGGACATGCCCGGCCTGCTGGCGCTGGCCGCGGCGCTGGGCTGGGCCAGCGGGTTGCGGCTGTACGCCGTCATCTTCCTGGTGGGCGCCGCCGGTGCGCTGGGCTGGATGAGCCTGCCCCCGGCGCTGGCCGTGCTGCAGCACCCGCTGGTGCTGGCGGCCAGCGGTTTCATGCTGCTCGTCGAATTCTTTGCCGACAAGGTGCCGTGGCTCGACAGCGCCTGGGACGCGCTGCACGCCTTCATCCGCGTGCCGGCCGGCGCCTTGCTTGCGGCCGGCGTATTCGGCGCCGACAACGCCAGCATGGCGCTGGCCGCGGGCCTATTGGGCGGCACGCTGTCGGCCACTGCGCTGGCCACCAAGATGACCACGCGCGCGGCGGCCAACACCTCGCCCGAGCCGCTGTCCAACTGGGGCCTGTCGTTCATGGAGGACGGGCTGGTCGCCGCGATGCTGTGGCTGGCAGTACAGCACCCGCTGTGGTTCGCGCTGGCCCTAGTGCTGGTGCTGGCGCTGTCCGTGGCGCTGCTGGTCGTGCTTTTCAAATTCCTGCGCGCCGTGCTGCGGCGCGTGTCCTCGCTGTTTTCCGCTTCTACCAAGGTGGTCTGAATGTTCAACAAAATCCTGATTGCCAACCGCGGCGAGATCGCCTGCCGCGTCGCCGCCACCGCCCGCCGCCTGGGCGTGCAGACCGTCGCGGTGTACTCCGACGCCGACGCCCAGGCCAAGCATGTGGCCGCCTGCGACGAGGCGGTGCACATTGGCGCCAGCGCCCCCAAGGACAGCTATCTGCGCTGGCAGGCCATCATCGACGCCGCGAAATCCACCGGCGCCCAGGCCATCCACCCGGGCTACGGCTTTCTGAGCGAGAACGAGGACTTCGCCCGCGCCTGCGCCGACGCGGGGCTGGTCTTCATCGGCCCGCCCGCCAGTGCCATCCAGGCCATGGGCCTGAAGGCCGAGTCCAAGCGCCTGATGGCCAAGGCCGGCGTGCCGCTGGTGCCGGGCTACCAGGGCGAGGACCAGGATCCCGCGCTGCTGCAGCGCGAGGCCGACGCCATCGGCTACCCGGTGCTGATCAAGGCCAGCGCCGGCGGCGGCGGCAAGGGCATGCGCCTGGTCGAGAAGAGCGAGGACTTCGCCGCGGCGCTGCAGTCGTGCAAGCGCGAGGCGATCAACAGCTTTGGCAATGACGCGGTGCTGGTCGAGAAATACGTGCAGCGCCCGCGCCACATCGAGATCCAGGTGTTTGGCGACAGCCAGGGCGACGTGGTCTATCTGTTCGAGCGCGACTGCTCGACGCAGCGGCGCCACCAAAAGGTGCTGGAAGAGGCGCCGGCACCCGGCATGACGCCCGAGATGCGCGCGCGCATGGGCGAGGCCGCCGTTGCCGCGGCCAAGGCCGTGGACTATGTGGGCGCGGGCACGGTGGAATTCATCGTCGAGCAGCCAGGCGGCTACGACGCGCCCGAGCAGATGAAGTTCTACTTCATGGAGATGAACACCCGCCTGCAGGTCGAGCACCCGGTGACCGAGGCGATCACCGGGCTGGATCTGGTCGAGTGGCAACTGCGCGTGGCCAGCGGCCAGCCGCTGCCGCTGCGCCAGGGCGAGCTGAAGATCCATGGCCACGCGATCGAGGCGCGCATCTGCGCCGAGAACCCGGACAACCAGTTTCTGCCCGCCACCGGCCAGCTGGCCGTCTACCGCAAGCCGGCGCACACGGCGTTCGCGCGCGGCGACGTGCGCTTTGACGACGGGGTGCGCGAGGGCGACGCGATCAGCCCGTTCTACGATTCGATGGTCGCCAAGCTCATCGTGCACGGCGACACGCGCGAGCAGGCGCTGGCGCGGCTGGACGAAGCGCTGGCGCAGACGCACATCGTCGGCCTGGCCACCAACCTGCAGTTTCTGCGCTACGCGGTGCGCAGCCAGGCGTTCTCCAGCGCCCGGCTCGACACCGCGCTGATCGAGCGCGAGCGCGCCGCACTGTTCAACCAGGAGCCCGTGGGCCTGGCGCTGGCCGCGGCCGCCGCCGTGGCCGACCAGCTGCAGCGCGAGCAGGCCGCGCCCGGCGCCAACCCCTGGAACCAGCGCGACGGCTGGCGCTCGCTCACGCCGCTGACGCGCCGCTTCGACTTCGGGTTCGCCGGCGAGCCGGCGCAGGCGCTGCTGACCTATGGCCAGCGCGGCGGCGCGCACCAGCTGCAGGTGGGCGGCCAAAGCGCGGCGCTCGCCTTTGTCGCGCGCACCGAAGGCGGCATCGATTTGCAGTGGGGCGAGCACAGGGTGCACACCAGCGTCTACCGCCTGGGCGGCCAGGCCCATGTGTTCACCGCACGCGGCGCCACGCGCATCACGCTGGTCGACCCGCTGGCCCACGCCGGCGAGGCCGCCAGCGAGGGCGGGCGCCTCACCGCGCCGATGCCCGGCAAGGTGGTTTCGTTTGCGGTGCAGGCGGGCGACAAGGTCGGCCGCGGCCAGCCGCTGGCGGTGATGGAGGCGATGAAGATGGAGCACACGATTGCCGCACCGCGCGACGGCGTGGTCGCCGAGCTGCTGTACGCGCCCGGCGACCAGGTGGCCGAGGGCGCCGAGCTGCTGACGCTGCAAGACGCGTGACCCTAGAAACGGCAGTTGGATGCGCTCGCCAGCGCCGTGATCGGCGTGCCAGGCAAGGCGAGACGACGCAGCGGGCTCCTGCCCGCAAGGAGGAGCAACGCCGCATGGCGCGTCGAGCACGGTGCTGGCGAGCACATAGTGCGTTCACTCCACAGGTGAACTCCAACGAAACAGCTAATGTCAGTATCCATGCGGCTCTTGTGAAGATAGCAAGCGGTCAACTGCCGTTTCTAGGGTGCGGCGCATCGGCACGGGCTGCGGTACGCTGTGCAGCCATGAAAATCACTTTTTGCTGCACCCACACCAAACCCGAACCCTGGCTGGCCGGCCTGCGCGCCCTCCTGCCGCAGGCCGACATCAGCGCCTGGCAACCCGGCGCCGCAGCTGCGGACTACGCCATCGTCTGGTCGCCGCCGCAGCAATTCATCGACGAGCAGCGCCAGCTCAAGGCGCTGTTCAACACCGGCGCCGGCGTCGACGCGCTGCTCAAGCTGCGCCTGCCCGCCGATCTGCCCGTCGTGCGGCTGGAAGACGCCGGCATGTCGGTGCAGATGGCCGAATACGTCTGCCACGCGGTGATCCGTCATTTCCGCGAGCTGGACGCCTATGAGGCCAGCGCGCGCGAGCACGCCTGGAGCTTTCGCAAACCCCGGCTGCGGCGCGACTTCCCCATCGGCGTGATGGGCCTGGGCGTGCTGGGCCAGCGCGTCGCGCAGGCGCTGGCGCAGTTCGACTTTCCGGTGCACGGCTGGAGCCGCAGCCCGCGGCAGATGGACGGCATCGCCTGCCACAGCGGCGCGCAGGGCTTCAAGGACTTTCTTGCCGCCAGCCGCGTGCTGGTCAACCTGCTGCCGCTGACCGACGACACGCAGGGCATCCTGAACCGCGCCAACCTCTCGCGGCTGCAACCGGGCGCCTACCTGATCAACGTCGCGCGCGGCGACCACCTGGTCGAGGCCGACCTGCTGGCGCTGCTCGACGAGGGCCAGGTGGCCGGCGCGACGCTGGACGTGTTCCGCACCGAACCACTGCCGCCCGAGCACCCGTTCTGGGCGCACCCGAAGATCACGGTCACGCCCCACACCTCGGCGCGCACGCTGCGTGACGAGACGATTGCGCAGATTGCGCGCAAGATCGCTGCGCTCGATCGCGGCGAGGCGATCTCCGGCATCGTCGAGCCCGCGCGCGGTTACTGAATTCCCCCCTTTTTCTGCTACGAGTCAGCCATGAAATATCCAGACCATGTCCGCATCATCGACGTCGGCCCACGCGACGGGCTGCAGAACGAGAAACAGCCCGTGCCGGCCGAGATCAAGGTCGAGCTGGTGCACCAGCTGCAGGCCGCCGGCCTGCGCGAGATCGAGGTCACCAGCTACGTCAGCCCAAAGTGGGTGCCGCAGATGGCCGACAACCACGACGTGATGGCCGGCATCACGCGCCAGCCCGGCGTGCGCTACAGCGTGCTGACGCCCAACCTCAAGGGCTGGGAGGCGGCCGTTCCCGACAAACCCGACGAGATCGTCGTCTTCGGCGCCGCCAGCGAGGCCTTCAGCCAGAAGAACATCAACTGCTCGATCGCCGAGAGCATCGAGCGCTTCGCCCCCGTCGTCGAGGCGGCGCTTGCCGCCGGCGTGGCGGTGCGCGGCGCGATGAGCTGCACCGTCGGCTGCCCCTACGAGGGCGAGGTCGCCCCCGGGCGCGTGGCCTACCTGGCCGCTCTGATGAAAGGCATAGGCGTCGAGCGCGTCGACGTGGCCGACACCATCGGCGTGGGCACGCCGCTGAAGGTGCAGCGCGCCATCGAGGCGGCGCTGCAACACTACGACATCGACCATGTGAGCGGCCACTTCCACGACACCTACGGCCAGGCGCTGTCCAACACCCTGGCCGCGCTGGAGCTGGGCGTGTGGAACTTCCAGAGCTCGGTGGCCGGCCTGGGCGGCTGCCCCTACGCCAAGGGCGCCACCGGCAACGTGGCGACCGAAGACCTGGTCTACCTGTTGCACGGCATGGGCATCGCCACCGGCATCGACCTGGACGCGCTGGTCGACGCCGGCGCCTTCATCAGCGGCCACCTGGGCCGCAAACCCCAGTCGCGCGTGGCGGTGGCGCTGCTCAACAAGCGCGCGGGGTGAGCAGACATGCCGGCGAAATGCCGGCGCTCCACATGCAAGCAATTCTCATGACAACGACAACCACTCTTCCCGAAGGCATGCAGCGCGTCGCCCAGTCGCTGGCGGCCGCCGGCCATCCGCATGCACCCATTCTTCTCGACGGCAGCGCGCGCACTGCGCAGCAGGCGGCCGACATGCTGGGCGTGCAGTTGGGCCAGATTGCCAAGAGCATCATCTTCCGGCGCAAGAGCGACGATGCCGCGGTGCTGGTCATCACCTCGGGCGACCGGCGCGTCGACGAGAAAAAGGTCGACGCCATCGTCGGCAAGACCGGCCGGGCCGACGCCGATTTCGTCAAGGCGGCGACCGGCTTCACCATCGGCGGCGTCTCGCCGGTGGCGCACGCCAGCGCGCCGGTCACGCTGATCGACCGCGAGCTGCTGCGCTTTGACGTGATCTGGGCCGCTGCCGGCCATCCGCATGGCGTGTTTCAGCTCAAGCCCCAGGATCTGGAACGGCTCACCGGCGCGCCGCTGGCCGACGTGGTGCAGGACGGCACGCCGTGAGCGCCGCCCAGGCGCTGGCGCAGCGCGCACACGAAGTCGCGACCAGCGGCGCGTTTGACTGCGATGGCGCAGCTCCCCTGCCCTCGCCCTGCGTGTCGGTCTGCCGCATGACGCAAGACCGCAGCCACTGCGTGGGCTGTTTTCGCACGCTCGACGAACTGCGCGCCTGGCGCGGTGCCGAGCCGGCCGCGCAGCGCGCCATCTGGGCGCGCGCATTGCAACGCGCCGGCCTGGCGCTGCCCACGTCCCTGGAGAGTGCATGAAACACGTCACTGCCACCATCGACTTCATCTCGCCCTACGCCTGGCTGGCGTTTGCCGACCTGCCACGCCAACTCGAAGGACTGAGCTGGCATGTGCGCTGGCGCCCGGTGCTGCTGGGCGCGCTGCTCAAGTCGCACGGCAACCCCGGGCCGCTGGCGGTGCCGGCCAAGGCGCAGTGGCTGCGCCGCCACTGCGGCTGGCTGGGGCAGCACCTGGGCATGGGGCTGGACTGGCCGGCAGTCCACCCCTTCGACCCGCTGCCGCTGCTGCGCCTGGCGTTGCAGTGCAGCGAGGACGGCCACGTCAACCGCTTCGTCGCCGGCGCGGTGCTGCGCCATGTCTGGCTGGGCGGCCACGATGCGCTGGCGCCCGAGCGGCTTGAAGCCCTGCGCTCCGAGCTGCAGCCCCAGCTGCGCTGCGACGAGGCCACGGCGCGCCAGCTGCTGCGCTCCAACACCGACGCCGCGCTGGCCGAGGGCGTATTCGGCGTGCCCAGCTTCCACGTCGACGGCCAGCTGCTGTGGGGACTGGACAGCCTGCCGATGCTGCGCAGCATCGTCGCGCAGAGCCCGCCGGCGACGGCGTGATCAGCCGGCTGCAAGCCTGATGCAAGCCGGGGCGTCTTCAATGCACAAGCAGGAGAGTCGCCCATGCCCAACGCCTTCAATTTTTCCGCCTCGCCCTTTGACTGCCTGAGCGCCGACGAGCAGGCGTTGGTGCGCGCCAGCGTCGACATTGCCTACTACCCCGAGGGCGCGGTGGTGCTGGACGTGGGCGACGCGCCGCAGCACCTGTTCGTCGTCATCAAGGGCTTCGTCACGCAGGCCGACGGCGACGAGGTGCTGGCCACCTACGGGCCGGAGGACACCTTCGACGGCCGCGCGCTGGTCTCCGGGCGCGCCAGCAGCCGCTTCGTGGTCACCGAGGAGCTGGTCGCCTATCAACTGGCGCGCACCACGGTCAAGGAGCTGATCGCGCGCAACACCGCGTTCGGCGCGCTGCTGTTCTCCGACCTGGGGCACAAGCTCAGCACGCTGGCGCAGCGCGCCGAGCAGCACGAGGCGCAGTCGTTGATGCTCGCGCGCGTGGACCAGGCTTTTCTGCGCCCGGCGCACGTGGTGGACGCGGGCACCGACATCGTCTCCGTCGTGCGCCTGTTCCAGCAGCAGCGCACCACCAGCGTGCTGGTCAGCGGCCTGCCGGGCGGCCGCGAGGGGCTGGGCATCTTCTCCAACACCACGCTGCAGCGCGCCATCCTGGACGGCCGGCCGCTGGCGCAGATCACCGTCGGCGAGCTGGCCAGCCACCCCCTGATCACCGTGCGCGCCAGCGACCAGCTGGGCGACGCCATGGCGCTGTTGCTGCGCGTGCGCGTGCACCGCCTGGCGGTGCTGGGCGACGACGGCCGGGTGCTGGGCATTCTGGAGGCGCTGGATCTGTTCAGCTTTCTGGCCAACCAGTCGCACCTGATCACGGTGCACATCGAGCAGGCGCGCGACCTGGACGGCCTGGCCGACGCCGCGGCCCAGGTCACGCGCCTGATTGCCGCGCTGCACCACAGCGGCACGCGCGTGGCGCTGATGGCGCAGCTGGTGCAGCAGCTCAACGCGCGCCTGTTCGAGCGCGCCTGGCAGATGATTGCGCCGCCCGCGCTGCTGGCCAACAGCTGCCTGTTCGTGATGGGCAGCGAGGGCCGCGGCGAGCAGCTGCTCAAGACCGACCAGGACAACGGCCTGGTGCTGCGCGACGGCTACGCGCCGCCGCCCGGGCTGCAGGCGCTGTGCGACCGCTTCTCGGACACGCTCACGCGCTTTGGCTACCCCGAATGCCCCGGCGGCATCATGGTGCGCAACGCCGCCTGGCGCGGCACGCAAGCCCAGTGGGGCGAGCGCATACGCGCCTGGCTGCACGAGCCCGGCGGCGAGCAGCTGATGCAGCTGGCGATTTTTCTGGACGCGCACGCCGTCGCCGGCGACCCGCAGCTGCTGGCGCCGCTGCGCCGCCAGGCGCTCGACGGCGGCAGCAACGACGCGCTGGTGGCGCGCTTTGCGCTGGCCATCGACGCCTTCGGCAACCCCGGTGGCTGGTGGAACCGGCTGCTGGGCCTGCACGACGACGCGCCGATCAACCTGAAGAAGGCCGGCATTTTCCCCATCGTGCACGGCGTGCGCAGCCTGGCGCTGGCGCAGCGCATCGCCGCCACCTCCACGGCAGAGCGCCTGGCCGCGCTGACCGAAGCCGGCGTGCTCGACGCGCAGATCGGCCAGGAGCTGCTGCAAAGCCTGCACTTTCTGATGCAGCTGCGCCTGCAGGCCGGCCTGGCCGAGCTGCAGACCCAGCGCGCGGTGACCGGCCAGGTCGACCCCACGCGGCTGCGCAGCCTGGAGCGCGACCTGCTCAAGGATGCGCTGTCGGTGGTCAAGCGCTTCAAGGTGGTGCTGCACCAGCGCCTGCGCCTGGACGCGGCATGAACCCGATCACCACCGTGGCCCAGGGCTGGCGCCGCCAGTGGCAGCGCCGCCAGCTGCGCGACGCGCGCTACGCCTTCGTATTCGACGCGCCGCCCGAGGGCGAATGGGTGGCACTCGATTGCGAGACCACCGGACTGAATCCACGCGTGGATCAAATCATCTCGGTGGGCGCGGTGCGCATCGTCGGCCAGCGCATCCTGACCAGCGAGCGGCTGGAGCTCCTGGTCCGCCCGGACAAGGGCGTCAGCGCCGACAGCGTGCGCATCCACCGCCTGCGCAGCCGCGACCTGGCCGCCGGCCTGCCGCAGGACGAGGCCATGGACAGGCTGCTGCACTTCATCGGCAGCCGCCCGCTGGTGGGCTACTACCTGGAATTCGACGTCGCCATGCTGGGCCGCGCCATCCGCCCGCTGCTGGGCCTGGCGCTGCCCCAGCAATGCATCGAAGTCTCGGCGCTGTACTACGACTGGAAGTTCCGCCAGCTGCCGCCCTGGCAGCAGCAGGCGCCCACCATCGACCTGCGCTTTGCCACGCTGATGCACGATCTGCAGCTGCCCGAGCGCCACGCGCACGACGCGCTCAACGACGCGGTGATGGCCGCGATGGCCTTCATCAAGCTGCGCCATCTGCTGGCGCAGTGAGCGAATCCATCGGCCAGAGGGCTGGCCTCCTACACCCCCCCAGCGCAGGTTGCACCCACAATAGGAGCGGCGCCCTCGCCGCGATCAGCGCCGGCGAGGCGCCGGCACTCCCAGGCCTCCCACGCCCCAACACATGCTCTGCTTCAGGGTAGGAGCGGCGCCCTCGCCGCGATGGTTTTCACGCGCACAAAAAAGCCGGGCGCAGGGCCCGGCTTTGGGGAGCTGCGCTCCCATCCCTCTTATATCAATGCGACGACGCCTTGGTCGCGCCCAGGCCCGTCTCGGCGCGCACCTGCTGCGCGGCAAAAGCCTCGCGCTCCTGGCCGGCACGCGCGCTCTTGTCGATAACCGAGAAGAACCACACGCCGACGAAGCCGATGGTCATGGAGAACAGCGCGGGCGAGGTGTAGGGGAACAGCGACGAGCCGGCCGGATTGCCCAGCGTGGCTTCCCACACCGAGGGCGAGACGATAGTCAGGCCCAGCGACGAGATCAGGCCCAGGAAGCCGCCAGTCACCGCGCCGCGCGTGGTGCAGCCCTTCCACAGAATCGACAGGATCAGCGCCGGAAAGTTGGCCGAGGCGGCGATCGCGAAGGCCAGCGACACCATGAAGGCGATGTTCTGCTTCTCGAACGCGATCCCCAGGATCACCGCGATCACGCCCAGCGTCAGCGTGGTGATGCGCGAGACGCGCAGTTCGGCGGCGCTGTCGGCCTTGCCGCCCTTGAGTACGGTCGAATACAGGTCGTGCGAGACGGCCGAGGCGCCCGACAGCGTCAGGCCGGCAACGACGGCCAGGATGGTGGCAAACGCCACGGCCGAGATGAAGCCGTAGAACACGTCGCCGCCCACGCTCTTGGCCACCAGCACCGCCGCCATGTTGGCCGTGCCCGCGCCGCCCAGGATCACGCCCTTGGCCGTGTCGGCCATTTCGGGGTTGGTGAGCACCATGGTGATGGCGCCAAAGCCGATGATGAAGATCAGCACGTAGAAGTAGCCGATCCACACCGACGCCCAGCCCACGGACTTGCGCGCCTCCTTGGCGTTGGGCACGGTGAAGAAGCGCATCAGGATGTGCGGCAGGCCGGCGGTGCCGAACATCAGCGCCATGCCGAACGAGATGGCCGAGATCGGATCCTTGATGAAGCCGCCCGGGCCCATGATGGACAGGCCCTTGGCGGCCGCCTCCTCGGGCGACGCGCCGGAGCTGGCGGCAATCTGCGTGCGCACCTCGACGCCCTTGGCAAACAGCGCCTCGGGGCTGAAGCCGTAGTTGGCCAGCACCATGAAGGCCATGAAGGTGACGCCCGCCAGCAGCAGGCAGGCCTTGATGATCTGCACCCAGGTGGTGGCCGTCATGCCGCCAAACAGCACGTAGACCATCATCAGCGCGCCCACGAGCACCACGGCAATCCAGTACTCCAGGCCGAACAGCAGCTTGATCAGCTGGCCCGCACCCACCATTTGCGCAATCAGGTAGAAGGCCACGACGATCAGCGTGCCTGACGCCGCGAACACGCGGATCGGCCCTTGCTTGAAGCGGTAGCCCACCACGTCGGCAAAGGTGAACTTGCCCAGGTTGCGCAGCCGGTCGGCCATCAGGAAGGTGATGATGGGCCAGCCGACGAGAAAGCCGATGGAATAGATCAGCCCGTCGTAGCCGGTAGCCATCACGGCCGCGGAGATGCCCAGAAAGGACGCCGCCGACATGTAGTCGCCGGCAATGGCCAGGCCGTTCTGAAAGCCTGTGATGCCGCCGCCGGCGGTGTAGAAATCGGCCGCCGAGCGGGTGCGCGAGGCGGCCCACTTGGTGATCCACAGCGTGGCGGCCACAAAAACGGCAAACATGATGATGGCCGTCCAGTTGGTCGCCTGCTTGGCCACCTGGCCCATGTCGGCGCCAGCGGCGTAGGCCGCGCCCGTGCCGGCCAGCGCCAGGCTTGCCAGCACGCCGGCAAAAAGTCGATTGCGGTTCATTTCTGGACGTCCTTGAGCAGCTCTTCGGTCAGCGCGTCGAACTTCTTGTTCGCCACACGCACGTAGTACACGGTGATGGCGACCGTGAAGACGATCACCCCCATGCCGATCGGAATGCCCAGCGTGGTCACGCCGTCGCCGATAGGCTGGGCCAGGAACTCCTTGTCGAACGCGATCAGCGCGACATAGCCGTAATACACGACAAGCATCGCAATCGTCAGCACCACCCCCAGCGGGTTGCGCTTGGCGCGCAGCTCCTGGTACTTTGGATGGCGTTGAATTCTTTCAACCACCGGGTCGGTCGTCATCTGTCGTCTCCTGTTGGAATCAAAAGGGCTGCAGCCATGTTGCACTGCACACGCCGGCGGATTCTGTGAAGCGCGTCTGACCGATGGCTTACGCGTGCAACCCGATTTTCGAGACGATTTTTTGGTGATTTCTGCCCTGTTTTTTATAAGGAGAAAATTTTCTCCAGGGTTATTACTGAGTTTGTCAGCCCTGCATCAGCTCCGAGTCAGCCCCTGTTGGACGGCCGTCAGGTCACCGTCAGGCCCGGCGCGAGCCGAGCTGCCAGCCATCCGGAAACCAAGGGTAATCCTTAGGCGCCATTACTTCGCAAACCGCCAAACGTACAAAGTGTTGCGTGTACGCATCGAATCGCCGCGGCGCCGCACGCCAGCTGACGCTTTTTGACCATGCTCCCTCTACACTATCCGCCAGTCGCAGCCACGAGCACAGCGACAAGCAATACCTCAAAGGACATTCCATGCAAAAAACCACCCGCATCGCCCTGGCCGCAATGGCCCTGCTGGGCTCCGGCGCCGTTATGGCGCAAAGCAGCGTCACCCTGTATGGCCGCGTGAACACCAGCGTTGAAAACCAGAAGGTCACCGGCGCGTCCAGCGTGAACGTCCTGCAGAACAACTCGTCGCGCTTTGGCCTGCTGGGCAGCGAAGACCTGGGCGGCGGCCTGAAGGCCGGCTTCCAATTGGAGAGCGGCTTCAACTCCGACGATGGCTCCGGCAGCGCCTGGACGCACGGCCCGGCCAACGGCAGCCTGACCTTTGCCCGCCAGAGCGAAGTGAACCTGTCGGGTGGCTTCGGTATGGTGCGCCTGGGCAACTTCACGCCCGAGTCGTACTACGCCACGGCCGACTACGTCAGCATGCACAACCACGACACCGGCACCTCGGCCGATGCGCTGTACTACGACCCGGTGTGGTTTGGCGGCCTGAGCACCAAGAACAAGATCGGCTACCGCACGCCCAACTTCGGTGGTTTCGTAGTTGATGCAGCCATGAATCTGCACGAGCGCGAGGCTGGCACCAACAACAAGAACGGCTACGACCTGGCCGCCAACTACAACAACGGCCCGCTGCACCTGGGCGCCGGCTACAGCTACGTCGACAGCAACTACCAGGTCGGCCTGCGCGGTCTGTACACCTTTGGCCAGTTCACCGTCGGTGCCTACTACCAGCGCAACAAGGACGATAACAAACTCGTTCCCGTGACCGGCGCCGGCACGCGCAACAATTACCGCCTGTCGGGTATGTATGTGCTGAACGCCTCCGAGTTCCACGTCAACGTCGGCCGCGCCGGCTCGTGGAGCAAGATCAGCGACTCGGCCGCCACGCAGTGGACGCTGGGCTACAACTACAACCTGAGCAAGCGCACCAAGGTCTACGCCTTCTACACCAAGGTCAACAACAAGGCCAATGCTGATTATCTGACCGGCAGCGCCGGCGACGACTTCCGCTCGGTCGCCATGGGCATCCGCCACAACTTCTGATGACACAGCGGCCACAAGCCGTCCTGCCTGAAGACAAGCCCCGCTCTGCGGGGCTTTTTCGTGGGTGCGGCAAAGACCAAGCCCATTGCATTTCCATACTTGATTGGAAGCGCGCGTCAGATGCCACTCTTACTCCCTCCCCCTTTGGGGGAGGGTTGGGGTGGGGGCCAGCAACGCGCGCGCGTCTACGTCGGCACGTCGCTGGCGCACTGGCCCCCATCCCTGCCTCGGCGCTGGCAGCGAGACGCTGCCGCTCTTCGAGCTGTCCAGTTCCGCACTAGCGGAACTGGAGCCGCAGCCCTCAGCCCCAAAGGGGGAAGGAGTCTGAGGGTGAGAGGCAATCCCCCATGCCCGCTTTGCACGCCAAAACACCGCCACTCTTCGTTGCAAATACTCGCCATAGCCCGCGCTATGGCTGCGTTTTGCGCCTCGATTGGCAGCGTTTTGGCACGCCTTTCGGGCATGGCCGATTTCCTCTCACCCTCTGAGAATGAAATCAGCCACCCACCCAGGCGGGCAGCTCGCTCATGTGGCGCAGCACCCGCACGGCGCCGGCGGCCAGCAGCGCCTCGGCGGGGGCATGGCCGGTGGGCTGCTCGGGGCTGAATCCCAGCACCGTGGCGCCAGCAGCCACGCCGGCAGTCACGCCCGTCACCGTGTCTTCAACGACCAGGCAGCGTGCCGGCGCCACGCCCACGGCGGCCGCGGCGGCCAGGTAGACGTCGGGCGCGGGCTTGGTGGCCGGCAGGTCGTGACCGCTGAAGACGCGCGCTCCAAAGTACGGCGCCATGCCGGCCATCTCCAACTGCATCACCACCTTGGCCCGATCGGCGCCCGAGGCGCAGGCAATGCGCCCATCCAGACGCGCATGCACGGCGCGCACGGCGCCAAGCGCGCCGTCTATGGCCTGCAGCTCGCGGCGCAGGCGGGCGTCGCGGCGGGCGTAGAACTGCGCCAGCCATTCCTCGGTGAACGGGCGGCCGGTCTCGCGCGCGATGCGCGCGGCCTCGCTGCGCACCGTCTTGCCGATGAAGATACGCATGCACTCGGCGCGGGGCAGCGCCCAGCCGGCCTCGTTGAGCATCTCGCACAGCACGCCGTTGGTAATCGGTTCGCTGTCGACGAGCACGCCGTCGCAGTCAAACAAAATCGCGTCAAAAGTCATGGTTTGCCGTCCATCGATGGGCGGGTGGTTCGGTCGCTGAGCGACGCGTCGCAGTCGGGGCCGTAGAGCACCCACTGGTCGCGCCCGCGCTGCTTGGCCTGGTAGAGCGCGGCGTCTGCCTGGCGCAGCAGCTCCAGGCAGTCCTCGCCCGGCACCCACGACGGGCCGAGCCCGGCCACGGGCCGCCCGCGCAGCACAAAGCACAGCTGCTGCACGTCGACGCTGGTCACGCCCACGCTGATGCTGACCCGTCGCTGGGCGTTGCCGGCGCCCGCATGCGCCAGATCCAGCGCACGCACCGCCAGCAACAGGCGCTGTGCGACCGCGCAGGCCTGGGCGGCATCGGCGCCGGGCAGCAGCACGGCGAATTCCTCGCCGCCATAGCGCGCCACCAGGTCGCCCGAACGCGCCACGCAGCCAGCCAGCGCGCCGGCCACGGCCTGCAGGCACTGGTCGCCGGCCAGGTGGCCGTAGTGATCGTTGAAGGCCTTGAACGCGTCGATGTCGACCATCAGCAGCGCCAGCGTGGTGCCGCCGCGCTGCGCGCGCGCCCATTCGCGGGCAATGGCCTCGTCCAGCGCCATGCGGTTGGCCACCTGGGTAAGCGCATCGGTGCGCACGCGTGTTTCCAGCTGCTGACGGTAAGCCTGCAACTCGGCCTCGTCGCGCTTGCGCTCGGTGATGTCCTGCACCGTGCCCATCATCGCGACGCCCGCGCCGGCGCCGTCCTCGGGAAACTCGCACCACGCCTCGACCCAGCGCTGCGCGCCGTCGCTGGCGCGGCGGATGCGGTACTGCAGCCGCAGGGGCTTGAGCCCTTTCAACGTCTGTTCGTGCTCCTGCAGAATGTGCTCGCGCTCCTGCGGCTCCAGCACGGCGATCCACTGCTTCAGGCTGACGGACTGTTGCGGTGCAAACCCGAAGATATCCGCGCTCATGCGCGACAGCTGGTAGCAGCGGCGCTTGCGGTCGTACAGAAAGTAGCCGATGGACGCCGCCTTTTGCGCCGCCTCCAGCCAGTGCATCTGCTGCTGCAGCGTCTGCTTGAGCATGCGCTCGCGCTGCCAGGCGCGCCACTGCCAGACGACGAACAGGCCGCCCAGCGCGATCACGGCCAGGCTGGCCAGCAACCCCAGCGCCAGCCACTGGCGCCAGCGCGCGTCGCTGAAGGCCTCTGCGGTGTCTATCTTGGAGATCAAAAGCCAGTCGCTGCCCGGCACCGCGCCGGCCGTGGCCAGCACGTCGTGCCCGCGGTAATCGCGCCCATACAGCGTGCCGCGCCCGCCGGCGACGGCCAGCGCCACCGTGGTGTCGTTCTCTTCGGCTCCATCGCCCCCGTCCTGCAGCGCCAGGCGCAGGGAGAGCGGCGCGTCGCTGCGGTGGCGCAGCGGGCTGAGCACGGTGACCGCGTCGCGGCCTCGGCGCACCAGCAGCGACTCGGCGCTGCGGCTGTTGTTGGGCCAGGTCTGCAGCAGCGGGTACAGCGTGCTGCGCGCGTCGACCATCAGCCACAGCGCGCCCAGCGGCTGCTCGCCGTCGAACAGCGGCGCGATGACGCTGAAAAACGTCGTGCTCTGCCCCTGCACCTGCTGCAGCCCCAGCTCCTGCGGCAGCGCGGTGCTCAGCGCCTCGGCCAGTGCTGCAAGGTCGCCGGCCTGCAGCGCCGGCATGTCCTGCTGCGGCGCCGCCAGCAGCACCCGGCCCTGCGGGTCGACCAGCGCCACCTTGCTGTACTGCAAATGCTCGACCAGCGAGCGCAGGCGCTGCGCAATCTGTTCCTGCAGCTCCTGTGGCCCCCGCCCTGCCTGCGGCGGGCGCAGCCACTGGGCGACGGTATGCGCCAGCAGCGCATCGTCGGTCAGCGCCTGAGCATCGCCCAGGCGGCGGCTGCGCCAATCGGCAATGCCGTGGATCTGCAGCTGGTTGATCGCGTTCAGGCTGGCTTCGATCTGGTGGCGGTAGTGCTGCTCGCGCTGCTGCGTGAACCACCACAGCAGTGTGCCGACCACGGCCAGCAGCAGACCCAGCGCCACGGGCGTGAACCACCAGCGCCGGGGCACTGCGACGGGTATGCGGATTTCGGTCGTGCTGGGCATGTGAACTTGTATCAAAGCATTTCCGTTACTATCGCACAACCGCGCTCCAGCCCCTCGCCATGCCCGCACACCCGGACCGATTCGCCCACGCACCGTCACGCCGCGACTGCCTGCGCCAGGCCGCGGCGCTGTCGTTTGCGGCGTTGCCCGGCATGGCGGGCGCGGCCGGGCGCAACGCCGTGGTGCTGAGCCTGTCGCTGGCACCCGACAGCCTCGATCCGACCATGGCGGCCGCATCAGCGGTGGGCGAGGTGAGCCACTACAACATTTTCGAGGGCCTGACGCGCATCGAGGAAGACGGCCAGGTGGCGCCGCTGCTGGCGCGTAGCTGGAGCCTGTCGCCCGACCAGCGCAGCTGGCGCTTCGACCTGCGCCGCGGCGTGCGCTTTCACGACGGCAAGCCGTTGACCGCGCAGGTGGTGCGCGCCAGTTTCGAGCGTTGTGCAGCACCGGGCTCGACCAACAAGGCGCGCCGTGCGGTGTTCGACAACATCGCCACCATCGCCACGCCCGACGAACACACGGTGGTGTTGACGCTCCACCATCGCGATCCCGACCTGCCGTTTCGCCTGGGCGAGGCAACGGCCTGCATCCTCCACCCCGACAGCGCCGCGCACGCCGCGACGCGCCCGGTGGGCACCGGCCCCTACCGGCTGGCGCAATGGAGCGCGCTGGGCGGCGTGGTGCTGACACGCACCGGCAGCTGGCACCCGGCGCAGCACGCACCGCTGGCGCAGGCGACGTTTCGCTTCATTGCCGACCCGGCCGAGCAGGAGGCGGCGCTGGCCGCCGGAGAGGTCGACCTGCTGTTCCAGTTCGCCACCCGCGTGGTGCGCCGCTTTCAGGACGATCGCCACTACCAGGTGCTGATCGGCCATTCCTGCGGCAAGGGCATGCTGGCGCTCAACCACCGGCGCGCGCCGCTCAATGACGTGCGGGTGCGCCAGGCGATCACCCACGCCATCGACCGCGAGGGCTTCATCCGCGAGGTGCTGGACGGGCGCGGCAGCGCCATTGGCAGCCACTTTGCGCCGACCGACCCCGGCTTTCTGCACCTGGACAGCCTGCTGCCCTATGACCCGGCGCGTGCTCGCGCGCTGCTGCGCGAGGCAGGCGTGCGCACGCCGCTGCGGCTGAACCTGGCCCTGCCGCCCGCGCCCTATGCGCTGAGCGGCGGCGACCGCCTGGCAGCCAATCTGGCCGACGTGGGCATCGACGCGCCGCTGCAGCGCCTGGACTGGAAGACCTGGCTGGACGGGCCGTTCAAGGGCGACTTCGACATGACGCTGATCAACCACGTCGAGCCGCTGGACTACCGCATCTACACCGACCCCAGCTACTACTTCGGCGTCGACGACCCGGTGTTTCGCTCCCTGGTGCAGCAGCACGACCGCACGCCCAGCCCGCGCGAGCGCCAACGGCTGTGGGCGCAGATGCAGCGCCGCCTGGCCGAGACCGCCGCCAACGCCTGGATCTTCACGCCGCAGATCGGCACCGTGGTGCGCAAGGGGCTACGCGGCGTGTGGATGAACTACCCCATCTTCGCCCACGACATTGGCGCGATGTCGTGGGAATGACGCCGGCTCACGCCACGTCGCCGTCGACGTAATACCAGCGTCCCTGCTCCTGCACAAAGCGGCTGCGCTCACGCATGCGCTGGCCGCGCCCCGAAGCGTCGCGCCATCGGGCGGTGAACTCCACCTCGGCGGTCTGCTCGCCAGTGCCGCGCGCGTCATGCACCTGCAGGCCCAGCCAGCGTGCTCCGGCGGCATTGGCGTCCATCGTCGGCGGGCGGGTGCGCGCATGCCAGGTGGCCTGCAGATACGCAGCGTCGCCGAGCACATAGGCGCTGTAACGCGAGCGCATCAGGCTTTCGGCGTCGGGCGCGGGGCAATCCGCGTGGCCGATGTAGCGGCCGCAGCAGGCGGCAAAGACCAGCGGCCGACCGCGCCCGTCCAGCCGGCCACAGGGGCATGGCCTGCCACCCGGGGCTGGTGCTGCGACCATCAGCCGGCCCCGAACACCTTGCGCAAAATGTCGCTGCCGGTGCCAACCGGATCCTGGCGGATTTTCTTTTCCTCCTGGCCGATCACCAGGTACAGGCCGTCCAGCGTCTTGCCGGTGACGTATTGCGCCAGGTTGGCGTCTTCCGTTTTGAGCAGGCCGAACGCCGCGGCCTTGCCCGCCAGCTGGTCGTACTGCTGGGTCAGGCCCAGCTTGCTGGTGGTCTGAGTGACGATGGGCAGAAAGCGCTCGGACAGCGGGCTGCGCGTCTTGTTGGCGAAAAAGTCGGTCACGCTGGTGTCGCCGCCGGTAAGAATACCCTTGGCGTCGGTCACGGTCATCGACTGCACCGCATCGACCAGCACCTGCTTGCCGGCGGGCACGGCCTGCTCGGCGGCGTGGTTCATCGTCGCCTCCAGCTCGTCGATGCGCTTGCCCTGGCCAAACTTGCGCAGCAGCTTGGCCGCTTCGTCGAGCTGGCCGGGCAGGCCGATGTGCACCAGCGGGTTGCCCAGAAAGCCGTTGTCGCGGCCCAGCAGGTCGACGGCTACTTCGGCGCCCCGCTTGAGTGCGGCCTTCACGCCGCTGGCGGCGTCGGCATTGGAAATCCCGGCCAGCGACAGGGCCTGCGCCTGGCGCCAGGCCAGCAGCGGCAGCAGGCCCAGGGTGGCCAGATGAAGTCGTCGGCGTTGCAGCATGTGCGTCCTCCTGAAATTTGCAGGCCGTCAGCTTACGCCAGCGCCCGCCCGATGATGATTTTCTGCACGTCGCTCGTGCCCTCGTAGATCTGGCAGACGCGCACGTCGCGGTAGATGCGCTCGACGGGGAAGTCGCTGACCACGCCGTAGCCGCCCAGCGTCTGGATGGCGGCCGAGCACACGCGCTCAGCCATCTCGCTGGCGAACAGCTTGGCCATCGCGGCCTCCTTCAGGCAGGGCTGGCCCGCGTCGCGCAGGATGGCAGCGTGCCAGATGAGCTGGCGCGCCGCCTCGATCTGCGTGGCGCAGTCGGCCAGGCGGTGGCCCACGGCCTGGTGGTTGAAGATGGGCACGCCAAAGCTCTCGCGCTCCTTGCTGTATTGCAGCGCGCAGTCGAACGCGGCGCGCGCCATGCCCACGCTTTGCGCGGCAATGCCGATACGCCCGCCCTCCAGCGCCGACAACGCGATGCGGTAGCCCTCGCCCTCTTGCCCGATCAGGTTCTCTGCCGGGATGCGGCAGTTGTCGAAGTTGATCTGCGCCGTGTCGCTGCTGTGCTGGCCCAGCTTGTCTTCGAGCCGTGCGACGACGTAGCCGGGCGTGTCGGTCGGCACGATGAAGGCGCTGATGCCCTTCTTGCCCGCGGCCTTGTCGGTCACCGCGATGACGATGGCCACCTGCCCGTTCTTGCCGCTGGTGATGAACTGCTTGACGCCGTTGATCACGTAATCGTCGCCATCGCGGGCCGCCGTGGTGCGCAGCGCCGACGCGTCCGAGCCGACGTGCGGCTCGGTCAGGCAGAACGCGCCCAGCATGGCTCCGCTGGCCAGCGGCGCCAGCCAGCGCTGCTTTTGCGCCTCGTTGCCGTAGCGCATCAAAATGGCATTGACCGGACAGTTGGTAACGCTGATCGCCGTACTGGTGCCGCCGTCGCCAGCGGCGATTTCTTCGAGCACCAGCGCCAGGGTGAGGTAGTCGAGCCCGGCGCCGCCATAGGCCTCGGGCACGCAAATGCCGTAGGCGCCCAGCTGCGCCAGGCCCTGGTGCACCTCGCGCGGAAAGTGGTGTTCCTTGTCCCAGCGCGCGGCGTGCGGCGCTATTTGCTCGCGCACGAAGTCGCGCACCGCGTCGCGGATCATCTGCTGGTCTTGGCTCAGAAGCATGGCTTGCCTTTACGTGTGCGCCGCCAGCGCGCCGCCTGGGGCGTGCTGGCGGCCAGGGTTGCAGGAATTACAGCAGTTCGATGGCCATGGCCGTCGCCTCGCCGCCGCCGATGCACAGCGTGGCCAGGCCCTTCTTCTTGCCCTGCTGGCGCAACGCGTAGATCAGCGTGACCAGGATGCGCGCGCCGCTGGCGCCGATGGGGTGACCCAGCGCGCAGGCGCCGCCGTGCACGTTGACCTTGTCGTGTGGCACCTTGAGGTCATGCATCAACGCCATCGGAACGACGGCGAAAGCCTCGTTGATCTCCCACAAGTCGACGTCCGCGACCTGCCAACCGGCCTTTTTCAGCACCTTCTCGGTCGCGCCGATGGGCGCCGTGGTGAACCAGTCGGGCTCCTGCGCGTGCGTGGCGTGGGCGACGATGCGCGCCAGCGGCGTGCAGCCCAGCTCCTTCGCGGTGGACTGGCGCATCAGCACCAGCGCCGCGGCGCCGTCGTTGATGCTGGAGCTGGCGGCGGCGGTGATGGTGCCGTCCTTCTTGAACGCGGGCTTGAGCGTGGGGATCTTGTCCAGGCGGATCTTCAGCGGGCCTTCGTCCTGGTCGACGGTGACCTCGCCCTTGCGGGTCTGGAAGCTGACCGGCGTGATCTCGTCCTTGAACGCGCCGCTCTGGATGGCCTGCTGCGCGCGCTGCACGCTGGCGATCGCGAACTGGTCCTGCTGCTCGCGCGTGAACCGGTATTTGGCCGCGCAGTCCTCGCCAAAAGTGCCCATGGAGCGGCCTGCCTCGTAGGCGTCCTCCAGCCCGTCGAGCATCATGTGGTCGAAGATTTTGTCGTGGCCCATGCGGTAGCCGCCGCGGCCCTTCTTGAGCAGGTAGGGCGCGGCGGTCATGTTCTCCATGCCACCGCTGACCATCACGTCGCGGCTGCCGGCCACCAGCTGGTCGTGCGCCAGGATGGTTGCCTCCATGCCCGCGCCGCACATCTTGGACAGCGTCACCGCGCCGGTGCTGCGCGGCAGCCCGCCCTTGAAGCCCGCCTGGCGCGCCGGCGCCTGGCCCTGGCCGGCCATCAGGCAGTTGCCGAACAGCACTTCGTCGACCTTCTCGGGCGCAACGCCAGCGCGCGCAACCGCCGCCTTGATGGCGGCGCCGCCCAGGTCGTGCGCGGCCAGCTCGCTGAACGCGCCCTGGAACGCACCCATGGGGGTGCGCGCGGCGCCGACGATGACGATGGGGTCGTTGTTGTGGATCGTGCTCATTTCAATCTCCTGTATCAGTGGGAAAAGCGGCACCGGCGGCAAAGCGCCGCTGGCTGTCGTAGGGAAAGACGTCGTACCAATGGCCGGCCTGGATGCGCTCCTTGTGCGACTGCCAGAACGTCACGTCCAGCAGGTCGGCATGGTGGCGCATGAAGGCCTCGCGCACCGCCGGGTGGCCCAGCAGGAACGGCGCAAAGGTCTCGGGAAACACGTCGCGCGGCCCGACCGGGTACCAGACCTCGCTGCTGAATTCATCCTCTTCGTTGCGCGCCGGCGGCACGCTGCGGAACTGGCAGTCGGTCAGATATTCGATTTCGTCGTAGTCGTAGAACACCACCCGGCCATAGCGCGAGAGGCCGAAGTTCTTCCACAGCATATCGCCTGGAAAGATATTGGCCGCGACCAAATCCTTGATCGCATTGCCGTATTCGACCACGGTGCGCTCCAGCGCCCGCTGCACCGCCGGGCGCTCCAGGCCGGCGTCCAGGCATTCCTGCAGGTGGATGTTCAGCGGCAGCATGCGCTGCTCGATGTAGAGATGGCGGATCACGACCTCCTGGCGGCCGTCGGCGTCGGGCTCGGTCAGCTCCAGCTGGCTGGGCGCGTGCTGACGGATCTCGTCCAGCAGCGCATCGGAGAAGCGCTCGCGCGGGAACGCCACCTGGCTGTATTCCAGCGTGTCGGCCATGCGCCCGACGCGGTCGTGCTGCTTGACCAGCTGGTACTTGGCCTTGACCTGCTCGCGCGTGATGTCCTTGGGCGCCGGAAAACGATCCTTGATCAGCTTGAACACATAGGGGAAGCTCGGCAGGTCGAACACCAGCATGACCATGCCCTTGATGCCCGGCGCGACGCGCAACTGGTCGCTGCTGTGGCGCAGGTGGTGCAGGAAGTCGCGGTAGAACAGCGTCTTGCCCTGCTTGGCCAGGCCCAACGCTGTGTACAGCTCCCAGCGCGGCTTGCGCGGCATCAGCCGGTGCAGAAACTGCACATAGGCGCTGGGCACCTCCATGTCGACCATGCAGTAGGCGCGCGAGAAGCTGAACAGCTGCTGCAGGTCGGACTCGCCGAACAGCGCCGCGTCGATGAACAGCCTGCCGTCGTCGCCATGCAGCAGCGGCAGCGCCATCGGCAGCTGCTGCTCACCATTGATCAGCCGCCCGATCACATAAGCGCCCTTGTTGCGAAAGAACAGGCTGCTGAGCACCTGGAACTGGAGATTGCTGCGCCATTTGGCGCCGCCCAGCTGCGCGGCCAGCGCCTGCGCCACCCAGCCCACATCGCGCGCCAGATCCTGAAAGTCGCAATGCAGCGCCATGTCCAGCACGATGCGTTCAAGCGTCACGGCCAGGCCATCCGGCGTGGGGTAGTAGACGCGGAACGTGGGCCGGACGGCGGGGTCGTCGCTCTCCAGGTATTCGGTGCTGACCGCCGGGCGCACGAAGAGAAAATCGTTGCGGTAGTGGGTGCGGTGCAGCAACCGCGTCGTCACCGAGTTGAAGAAGGTCTCGGCCAGCTCGGGCTGCAGGTGGTTGACCAGCAGGCCGATGTAGTGCAGCTTGACCTGGTGCCACACCGGCATGGGCAGGCCGGCCGCGCCGAACTCCTTGTCCAGGCGGCGCACGCATTCCTTGACGCGCAGGTCGTAGAAGGCAATGCGCTCGCGCTGCGCGCGCTGCTGGCCGTGCCAGTCCGCCGTCTCGAAACGATGTTTGGCGCGTGCCGATTCGGCATGGAACAGCCGGTAATGGCGGTTGAAGCCATCGCGCATGGCCTGGGCGATCTGCCAGGCCTGGGGGGCATCGAGCTGCTGCGGGAACATGGCGCCACCTTGCCGAACCGTCACCGCGCAACCCTCGCGCCAATCAGTCGCGCTGGCGCGACCCGACCTGCTCGATCGCCTGCTGGTGCACGTCGAACAGCCCGCCCGAGCCAGGCAGCGTCATCTCCAGGTCGGTGATCAGGCCATTGCTCAGGCGGTAGCACCAGCCATGCAGCGTGACCTTCTGGCCACGCGCCCAGGCGTCTTGCATCACGGTACTTTGCGCCACATTCATGACCTGGTGGATCACGTTGAGCTCACACAGCACGTCGTGGCGGTGCTGCACCGGCGTGTTTTTGATCAGCATGTAGTGCTTTTCGCGCACGTCCTTCACATGGCGGATCCAGTTGTCCGACAGGCCCACACGCATCTCTTCGAGCGCGGCCAACACACCGCCGCAGCCATAGTGGCCAACGACCATCAGGTGTTCGACCTTGAGTTGGTCGATCGCGTACTGGATGGTGGACAGACAATTGAGGTCGCTGGGAACGACGACGTTGGCAATATTGCGGTGCACGAACACCTCGCCCGGCTCCAGCCCGCTGATCTGATTGGCTGGCACGCGGCTGTCGGAGCAGCCAATCCACATGTATTTAGGGTTTTGCTGCTCCGTGAGCTTGGTGAAAAAACCGGGGCGCTCGCGCTCCATGCTTTTTGCCCATTCCTTGTTGTTCTCGAAAAGCTTGGCGATTGAATCTGTCGGCATGGTCTTCCTTTGCTGGTAAGTTGGGCAGGAGCGCCATTGCCCCCGTCCGGGGCGCTAGTGCACCCCTGAATCGGTTGGATGGGCTGCCGCACCGCGCCACGCACCGGCCAGCAGCTCGCTGCGTCAGCAGGTCTCGGCAAACAGCTCGCGGCCGATCAGCATGCGCCTGATCTCGCTGGTGCCGGCGCCGATCTCGTACAGCTTGGCGTCACGCCACAGGCGGCCCAACGGGTATTCGTTGATGTAGCCGTTGCCACCAAAGATCTGCACGCCCTCACCCGCCATCCAGGTGGCTTTCTCGGCGCACCACAGAATCACGCTGGCGCAATCCTTGCGCACTTGACGCACATGGTCGCTGCCCAGCGTGTCCAGGTTCTTGGCCACCGTGTAGGCGAAGCTGCGCGCTGCCTGCAGCACGGTATACATGTCGGCCACCTTGCCCTGGATGAGCTGGAACTCGCCAATGCTCTGGCCAAACTGCTTGCGGTCGTGGATATAGGGCACGACGTTGTCCATTACCGCCTGCATGATGCCGAGTGGCCCGCCGGTGAGCACTGCGCGCTCATAGTCCAGCCCGCTCATCAGCACCTTGGCGCCGCCATTGACCTGGCCCAGCACGTTCTCCAGCGGCACCTCGACGTTCTCGAACACCAGCTCGCCCGTGTGGCTGCCGCGCATGCCCAGCTTGTCGAGCTTTTGTGCGACCGAGAAACCCTTCATGCCCTTCTCGATCAGGAAGGCCGTCACGCCGCGAGCGCCCAGCTCGGGCTCGCTCTTGGCATAGACCACCAGCGTGTCGGCATCCGGCCCGTTGGTAATCCACATCTTGGTGCCATTGAGCAGGTAGTAGCCGCCCTTGTCCTCGGCGCGCAACTTCATGCTGATCACATCCGAACCCGCACCCGGCTCACTCATCGCCAGCGCACCTACATGCTCACCGCTGATCAGCTTGGGCAGGTACTTGGCCTTCTGCGCTGCGCTGCCGTTGCGGTTTATCTGGTTCACGCACAGATTGCTGTGTGCCCCATAGGACAGGCCCACCGAAGCGCTGGCGCGCGAGATTTCCTCCATTGCAACCATATGGGCCAAATAGCCCATGTCAGCACCGCCGTACTGCTCGGACACCGTGATGCCCAGCACCCCCAGATCACCAAGCTTGCGCCACACATCCATCGGGAACTGATCGTCGCGATCGATCTCGGCCGCCCGCGGCGCAATTTCCGCCTGGGCGAACTCGCGTACCGCGTCGCGCAGCGCGTCAATGTCTTCACCCAACTGAAAGTTCAGGCCTGGCAAGGACGTGGAAGAGCTCATGGAATGTCTCCTGGTGAAAAGTAGGCGAAAGCCGATTGATTACGTTTACGTAAACGTCAATTATCCATGACTTTGCGCATTCCGTGCTTCCATCTGCGCCAACAATTGCCGCGCCTCATGTTCATGTGCCAGCACCTCGTCCAGGTTGGCCTGCAGATCGAGCATCTGCGACTCCAACTGATGGCGGTGCGCACCCAGCACCTGCAAGAACTTGTGCAACTGCACGCCGGTGTCGCGCGGGCTGTCGTACAGATCAATGATTTCCTTGGCTTCGGTCAACGACAACCCCAGGCGCTTGGCGCGCAAGGTCAGGCGCAGTCGTGTTCGATCACGTGCGCTGTACACACGGCTGCGCCCACCCGCCCCGGTACGCGCCGGCGTCAGCAGACCCATGTCTTCATAGAAGCGAATGGCGCGAGTGGTGAGATCGAATTCCCTGGCCAGATCGCCAATGGTATAGGTATGTGCCATCTGGTCGCCTCCTGATCGCCGATGCGTATGACGTTCACGTAAACGTCAATCGTATCGCAAGCAGAGGGAATATTTAAATCCCCAAACGCCGAACCCCCAGCACGGTCTCCGTACTGGGGGTTGGTCTAATAAGAGCCTGACGATGACCTACTTTCACACGGGGATCCGCACTATCATCGGCGCGAAGTTGTTTCACGGTCCTGTTCGGGATGGGAAGGGGTGGTTCCAACTTGCTA
>NZ_BAABBP010000013.1:0-95155 GCF_039538025.1 Comamonas faecalis | reverse complement strand
AGTTGGCCAGCAGGCCAGACAGCAGTTCTTCGGGTACGTCGTGTTTCTTGGTGTTCATTGCGCTTACGGACAGGCCGGCTTACGCCGGCGGTGGATTGTCCGTTTACACAAAATTCTGCACACCCTCCCTTGCCGTGGCTTTTTCGGGCGCGGCCGGAGATCACGACATCTTGGTCGTTCTCGCTGAACGATACGCGGTCGAGCCCGGGAAAGTGCCATGCCTTCAAAAGCGCCTCGACCTCCCTGCTGAATGGATCGGCTTGCGCTGTGCTCACCGCCGCCCCAGCCACGTCGATTTTCTGCTTCTTTCTCGGCTTGTTGACATCTTCCAGCAGTTCTTCGAGCTCCTGAATCCGTTCAAGGTGTTCAATCGTCTTGCGACACGCCTCCGCGTGAGCACGAAACTCGTCGACCTTCTTGGAAGCGACATCGACATGCTGTTCCATCAGGCCTTTCAGTTCCGACGCGATCGCGTCGAACTCGATCCGGCGAGTGTCGCGATCTACTTGAAGCTGCTCGACCTCGGCGGCGTTGGCAGTTCGCGTCGTCTGGAGATCCATAAGCAGCTTCGAGGTCTTGGCCGCCTCAGCCCTGCACGCCAGAGAAACATCCGCCGGTGCGGGAGTCGCCTTCGGGTGCTCGTGATGCTGGTACTCGGCGAGCGCGCCGCATATCGGGCATCGCTCTTCCTTGAGCTGATCAAGCCGAGCACCAGCCTCAGCAATTGCTTCTAGCCGTCGCAGGTCGGACTTATATTGCTGTCCCAGCAAATCGAACCGTGTCTGCAACTCCAATAGGACTGCGAGCTTGGACTCAACCGCCTTCAACGCCGTCCATGCGGTGCTGCGCTTCGTTTGGAGCGGCACTACGCTTGCCTGTGCAGCGTTTCGTTCGACGAGAGCCGTCTGAATCGAAGCCTCGATTCGGGCCAGACGGTCGTGCTCCTCGATGAGCGTGCCCACCTCACCAAGCTCGGCGAGTCGCGCCCGCGTCGATTTTAGTAGGCCGTCGAGTAATTCGACCTTGCCAGTCTGACGTCCCTTCGCGACTTTCGGATCTTCCTTTGCGATGACAGATGAGTCATCGGTGCCCGTAAGCAAGAGGCGAAACACGCCACTCTCAACTGTTTTGGACATGAACTGTCCACTAAGAACCGGCGAGTCCTCCTTGATGATTGTCTCTTCGTCGATGATCACGAGCCGAGCAATATCGCGGAAACTTAGCGGGCGTGTCTTGCCCTGTTCGTTGGTGCGAACCTTCTTCGTTCCCAGTCCCGACAGATCAAGGAGGAACTGTGAGACGGTGTCTTCTTTGCCCCCTTGGTGCTTTGCAGCCAGCACGCGATCTGGCTGCCCGTCGGTCTTGCAGAGCACTTCGCCGCCACGCAGACTCCTCTCCAACGAGTAGACGCGCCCGTCGCTGTTGGCCTCGATGTCGATGACGACGGAGCTATAGCCCTCCGCTTGGGGGATCTCCTTCGGTGTGTCACCACCACCAAGCGCGTAGTCTAGGCAATGCGCGATGAAGCTCTTACCAGAATCTGAGGGGCCGGCGATGACGTTCAGACCGCGCTCAAACGTAACCTCAGCGGGTGCCTTCCCCTGCCCAATAAGCGAGAGACGCCGAAGGGCAAAGCCAAATTTCATGACGCCTCCTCGGTCCAAAGAACGGACTCCATCGTGAGCTCGGCACCCCACGTACCGATGCGCTCACGAACCATCACGTCGAGATCCATGTCGTCGAGGGCATCGAAGCTCTCAACGATCCAGTCGGCGCGCTCCCGTAAGCCGGTCAGGTACTCGGTACTAAGCGTGTTGAGGAAGTCGGCAGACTTGTCGGTCGCTGCGAAGAAGATACCTCCGTCCTTGTAGACTCGCTCAATGAGGCCTCGGCTCTCGTAGAGCGCGAGGCCATCTTGAATCACGCCGCGCCGAACGAGAATTTCACCGCCTCGATGTGGGGTTCTTGGGTGCATCCCCTCAGGGCCACCATCGATGTCGTCGGAATGCACGAGGAAATAGTCGAAGATGACCAGCCGCTGGAGGGCATACGCAGAGGGGAAGGCGGTGGTCAGAACACAGAGAGCACGCAGGCCGATCTCGACTGGCCCGTTGAACGGCGAAACAAAATGGGGGGGTATATTGGTTGTCACTTGACCCACCGAAGCTTTCCGTCGTTCGCGAGCTGGTGGCAGATGCCACCCCGGTCGCGGGTGTGGATGCGCGTGGTGAGTGGGTTGCTCGTGAGCTGCAGAGCTCGGGCCGTCTTCACCACCGCGAGGACGCGACGATACCCATCGTCGTATTCGCTGCGCACGTCGTCCTTGATGCCAGAGTGAACCTCATCTTGCAATTTCTCGAACTCGCCTGGCGGCAGCGTATCGCGCGAGAAGGCACGCAGTCCTTCAGCGCTGTAGAACTCCACGCGGGCATCATGGAAGTGCTCGCGGAGTCCCTCGTGAGCCGCGAGCCCTGCGTCGAGATCCTTCAAATCTTGTTTGAGATATTGTGCGTACGCGCACCGAAGTTCTCCGATAAATACTGCCTCGTTGTCGGCAGGCAGGTTAGGCGGAGCCACTGGATTCGGGCGCTGGGGAAGTCCTCCCCCAAACCGTGCCACGTGCCAGCGCGTCTTGGCGTGTCCTTCGATGATGCGAAGAACCGGCGTCGCCTGGAAGATCGAAAAGTCGAGGCTCTCGATGTGAGCCTTCATCTTTGTGTCGCATTCGACCTTCTCGGTGGTGGTGATGCCCTCTCGGCAGTGGGCGTCCCATTGCTTCAGTAGTTCGCTCTTGAGCTCCTTCGGCTTCCTCAGAAGGTTCGATAGCTTCGTACCCACGCCCTTCGGAGCGATGAAGTAGTAACGGCGCGGGCATCCGTAGTCGCCACGCTTCGTGTAGTACGCGAGTTTACCCAGCTCGACCCAGATGTCGCTGGGTTTCAGTGAGTTGCCATAGTGTTTGCACTGGTAGTTGTCCCACACACCGTTCCCACCCTTGACTGTTGCAATGACATCACGACCCATGTCGCCAGCCCCACCGCAGCGTTCGACCAAATCGTACTCGTCGCGCAGCGAGTCCACCCACTCTTGGATAAATAACTCCCACTGCGTATCGCTGAACAGCTTGATGCGGTCTTCGGGATGGACTGATGGCCCTGACGCCACGACATCCGCAGCCAATCCTGGCGACGGCACGGGGGGTTGCGGGATCGGAACGGGAGACGGAACCTTTTTCACCATTTAGAAATTTTCCGGTCACAAGCTTTGACAGGGTGGCCTCAAGTATGAAGTGCAACACTACTGATTGAGAATCAGTGAATAGTAGCGCCGGATTTCTCGTCAATGGCCTCATGAACACTTGGCTCCGACATTGCACAGCAGATCCAGCTGTCTATCCCCATCCTCCTTCATTGCCAAGCCTTTGCGGGGGTGCCTGCGTGGCCGTTCAGGCCGCGCAAGGGGGCCGCAGGCCACAGGGAGCGTGCCGCCCCCCGGCCCCACGCCGAGGAGCCGCGCTAGGCGGCGGGCTGGAAGCCTTGGGAGTACGGCTCGCCCCTGTGGGGGCGCGATTGAAGGTCTGCAAGTACCGACCAAGAGCGAAGTTTTCCCCAAAAATGGCAGCTTAGTTACAGGTAAAACATTACAGGGAAAAATTACAGGATTTAGGGGGGGTCTGATTTCCCGAACGAAGGGGGGGCCGATTTCCCGACAAAACGGAGGTCTGGGGGGGCTGATTGCACGTGGATAACTTTTTTTATCCACAGGCCAGCTCACTCCTCCGCACCCAACCGCAGTCCGCGTTCCAGCATCTGCACCACAGCCAGGTTGATCACAGCAGCCCGGCTTTGCCCCAGCTGCCCAGCCAATCCATCAACCCGCTCCAGCAAAGGCTCGGCAATGGTCAGCGTGATTTGCACTTTGCGCCCCTTGCGCACCCGGCGGGGTGCTTGGGAAGCATCTACACCCGCATCCGGCGCGCCAGAGATGAATGCGTCCGCAGCCTCAGTGCTGGCAGGACTTGCAGGTCTGGAAGGTTTTTTCGTGATTGCCATACATCAAGTAAACAGTGAAACAACTTGTTTTTAATATTAAAACAATGTTTTCATAAGTGCATTTAGCTCTGCAACCGCCTTGTCATCTCTGGGCTTGGCCTCCAGCACGCACAGGCCAGCGCCCGCAGCGTTGGCAAAGGCCTTGCGGCGGCGCAAAGGGGTGGGCAGGTACTCAAATTGCGGTACCTCTGCCACAGCAGCGGCAGCTTCGGCGTTGTCACTGGAATGCTCACCAGGATCGGCGCAATTGAGCACGGCATAGGCCCGCAGGCCATCCCGCACGCTGCGGGCCTCATCGACCAGCGCTGCGATGTCGCTGAGCGCCCACACGTCGTAGCTGCGTGGCTGGAAGGGCACCAGCAGCACGTCCGACAACACCAGTGCCGCACGCAAGGCGGTTGAATCCCGCCCTCCAGCATCAATCACCACGTCATCAAATTTGGCCGCCTGCTGCTGTACCTGGACACGCAAGGTGGGCCCATCCGGGTAGGTGGCGCAGGCAATGCCTGGCACATGCCCTGCTTCAGCCCGGATGCTGATGGCCGTTTGGGCCGTGCCCTGACGGTCACCATCAATCAGCCACACGTCACGCCCAGCCAATGCACGGGCAATGGCAAGGTTCACGGTCAGCGTGGTTTTACCTACTCCGCCCTTGGTGTTTCCAACAGTGATGATCATGTATTTTAACCTCAATTTAATATTAAGTTGAGGTGAAATTGTATTGTTAAAAGTGAATCCAATCTATGGAATAACTGGATGTGCCAGGGTTCATGACCACGCAACCTGCTGCCGGGCGCGACGACCTGCACCAAACAGGGTGAGCCGGCATCCGTTCCAAACGCTGCCAGGTAATTGAGGTGGCACTGACGCTTTCCAGTTCCATTTCTCGTTACCTGTGCCACACTGATAAAATTCAAGCTCCACCATTTCCATCAGGACTACCGGGATGAAACGCTGCGTAGTCGGGATTCGCCGACCCGATGCCCCTGAGCCTGCTGCCAAGAGCAGTGACGTACCGACCGTCTGGTTTCCGTCCATGCCCACGCTGGCTGCCGTGCTGTCCGAGGACAACCGGGCGTTGCTCCGGCTGATCCACAACCAGCGCCCGCCTTCATTGACGGCGCTGGCCGAACTCACCGGGCGGCAGGTGCCCAACCTCTCTCGCACGCTGAGGATGATGGAAAGCTACGGTCTGGTGACGCTGAAAAAAAGCGCACGCGAGATTGCGCCGGTGGCGCTCGCGACCCGTTTCAAAATTTTGATCGACTGAGGGAGAGATGGCGATGCGAGACGGCGTGATCACCGAAGCAGACACCTGCCGCGAATTCGTCACGCCACGACTGGTCGAGGCAGGCTGGGGCAATGCGCCCTGCGCCATCGGCGAGCAGCGCAGCTTCACCAACGGCCGCATCATCGTTGCGGGTGGCAAGGTGCGGCGCGGCCAGCAAAAGCGTGCCGACTACCTGCTGTACTACCGCCGTGATTACCCGCTGGCTGTGGTCGAAGCCAAGGAAATCGGCTTGCCCGCCGAAACCGGTGTGCAACAGGCACGTGAGTACGCCGAAATCCTCGGCCTCCAGTTCGCCTACGCCACCAACGGCCACCGCATCATTGAGATCGACTACACCACCGGCACCGAGCGCGAGGTGGAACGCTATGCCACGCCGGAGGAACTGTTCGCCCGTCTGACCGCTGGGGCGCACCTGCCGCAAGCCTCCACACCGCACCTGCTCGAACCCTTCAACCTGGTCTCAGGCAAGGTGCCACGCTACTACCAGCGCATCGCCATCCAGCGCGTGATCGAGGTCATCCTGCTGGGCCAAAAGCGCATCCTCGCTACGCTGGCCACTGGCACGGGCAAGACCAATGTGGCTTTCCAGGTGTGCTGGAAGCTGTGGAACAGCCGCTGGAACCGCACTGGCGAATACCGCCGCCCCAAAATCCTGTTCCTTGCCGACCGCAACATCCTGGTTGATGACCCGATGGCCAAGATGTTCGCGCCCTTCGGCGATGCCCGGCACAAGATCAGCGGCGGCGACACCAGCCAGAGCCGAGACATGTACTTCGGCATCTATCAGGCGCTGACCACGGCCAGCGCCGACGTGTTCCGCCAGTACCGCCCGGACTTTTTCGACCTCATCATCATCGATGAATGCCATCGCGGCTCCAGCCGCGATGAAAGCGCGTGGCGCGTAGTGCTCGATTACTTTGCGCCCGCCGTGCAGTTCGGCATGACCGCCACGCCGCTACGCGAAGAATCGCGCGACAGCTACGAATACTTCGGCAATCCGGTCTATACCTACAGCCTGCGCCAAGGCATCGAGGATGGCTTCCTCGCGCCGTATCGCGTGCACCGCGTCATCACCACCGTCGATGCCGCAGGCTGGCGGCCCAGCAAGGACGAACTCGACCGCTTTGGCCGCGAGGTGCCCGACGACGAATATCAAACCAAGGACTTCGAGCGCATCGTCGCCTTGCGCGCCCGCACCAAGGCGATGGCCCGCCACCTGACCGACTTGCTCAAAGGCACCGACCGCTTCGCCAAGACGCTGGTGTTCTGCGTAGATCAGGAGCATGCCGCCGAGATGCGGCAGGAGCTCATCAACCTCAACAGCGACCTGGTGCAGCAGTACCCCAACTACGTCTGCCGCGTCACCGCCGACGAGGGCGACATTGGCCTGGCGCATCTGGCCGATTTTCAGGACGTGGACAAGACCACGCCCGTCATCCTCACCACCTCGCAGTTGCTGACCACCGGCGTCGATGCCGAAATGGTCAAGAACGTGGTGCTGGCCCGCGTGGTCGGCTCGCGTTCCGAATTCAAGCAAATCATCGGGCGCGGCACGCGGCTCAAGGTGGACTACGGCAAGGAATACTTCAACATCATCGACTTCACCGGCACCGCCACCCAGCACTTCGCCGACCCGGACTTCGACGGTGATCCGGCGCGCATCGACGTGGTGACGGTCAACGAAGACGGCGAGCAGACTGGCGCAACCGCCACCGAACCAGAGCCACCGGAAGAAACCAAGTATCCGTTACCCCAAGAACAGCTTGGCCCCGGCACCGGCCATGTGATCGGCGAGCCGCCGCCCGAGCCGCGCAAGTTCTACATCGACGGCGGCGAGGTCGAAGTCATCGGCCATCTGGTCTATGACCTCGACACCGACGGCAAAAAGCTCCAGGTCGTCAAGTACACCGACTACTCGGGCCGCGCCCTACGCACCCTTTACCCCACGCGCGAGGCGCTGCAATCCAAGTGGGCCAACCCGGACACGCGCGCCGAAGTGCTGCGCGAGCTGACCGAGCGCGGCATCAGCTTCGAGGAACTGGCCTCCAGCAGCGAACAACCCGACGCCGATCCCTTCGACCTGCTTTGCCATTTGGCCTGGAATGCGCCGCTTCTCACGCGCCGCCAGCGGGCCGAAGCCGCCAAGCGCCAAACCCAAGACCTGTTCGCGCAGTACGGCGACACGGCGCGCGAAATCCTCACGCTGCTGCTCGACCGCTACATCGAGCGCGGCATCATCCAATTCAATGCACTGTCCGAGCTGATGAAGGTGCAACCCTTCGACCGCTACGGCTCCCCTGCCGAGATCGCCACCCGCCACTTCGGCGGTGTGCCCGCGATGCGCGAGGCCGTCACGCGGCTACAGACAGTGCTCTATCAATAAGAAGAACCCGACCCGATGGCCAAAGCCAAAAGCAAAACTCCGCTCACCACCCGCGACAACCTCTCCGCACTGATCGGCAGCGCGCGCAAGATTCTGCGCAAGGACAAGGGCCTCAATGGCGACGTGGATCGCCTGCCTCTTCTCACCTGGGTGATGTTCCTCAAGTTCCTCGACGACCTGGAATTCAAGCACGAGCAAGAGGCCGCGCTCGACGGCAAGCGCTATCAACCCATCATCGAGCAGCCCTACCGCTGGCGCGACTGGGCCGCGCGCGAAGACGGCATCACCGGCGACGAACTGCTGGACTTCATCGGGCAGGAACGCACCCACCGTGCCGACGGCAGCGTGGGCCAGGGCCTGTTCGCGTATCTGCGCGCCCTGGCGGGCCAGGGAGAAAAAGGCAGCCAGCGCGAAGTCATAGCCAACGTGTTCAAGGGCGTGCAAAACCGCATGGTCAGCGGCTATCTGCTGCGCGACATCGTCAACAAGATCAACGGCATTCACTTCAACGCCAGCGAGGAAATTCACACCCTCTCGCACCTGTACGAATCCATGCTGCGTGAAATGCGCGATGCGGCGGGCGACAGCGGCGAGTTCTATACCCCGCGCCCGGTGGTACGCTTCATGGTGCAGGTGACCAACCCGCAACTTGGCGACACCGTGCTCGACCCCGCCTGCGGCACCGGCGGCTTTTTGGTTGAAGCCTTCGACCACATCCACGCCCAGGTCACTACCACCGAGCAGCGCCGCACCCTGCAGCGCGACACGCTCACCGGCCAGGAAGCCAAGCCGCTGCCCTACATGCTGGCGCAGATGAACCTGCTGCTGCACGGACTGGAAGCGCCGCAGATCGCCTACGGCAATACGCTGGAGCGGCGCATCACCGAAATCGGCCACGACGAGCGCGTGGATGTGATCCTCACCAACCCCCCCTTCGGCGGAGAGGAAGAAGCCGGCATCAAGGCCAACTTCCCGCCCAATATGCAGACCAGCGAAACCGCGCTGCTGTTCCTGCAATACATCATGCGCAAGCTGCGCGTGGCCGGTGTGCCGGTGAAGGGCAAGAAGGCGGCAGAGCTTGGTGGCCGCGCGGCGGTGGTCGTGCCCAACGGCACCTTGTTCGGCGACGGCGTGGCCGCCCTCATCAAGGCCGAGCTGCTCAAGGAATTCAACCTCCACACCATCGTGCGCCTGCCACAAGGCGTGTTTGCCCCGTACACCGACATCCCGGCCAACCTGCTGTTCTTCGAGCGCGGCGGGCCGACGCAAAGCATCTGGTATTACGAACTGCCCCTGCCCGAAGGCCGCAAGAAATACAGCAAGACCGCGCCCCTGCAGTTCGATGAATTTGCGCCCCTGTTGGCGTGGTGGAACCACCGCGAGGATGGCCCGCAGGCGTGGCAGGTCAGCGCCGCCGACATTACCGCCAGCGGCTACAACCTCGACCGCAAGAACCCCAACGCCAAGGCCGGGCTGGAACACGCCGCCCCCAAAGACCTGATCGCCTCCATGCGCGGGCACGAGGCCGAGGTGATGCGACTGCTGAGCGAGATTGAAGCCTTGGTCAATGAGGTGCGGTCGTGAAGGCGTGGCCGACTGTGGCTTTGGGTGACTTGCTGAGGCGGTCAACGGAAACCGCTGTCATTGCGCCCGACGCGGAATATCACGAAGTTACGATCAAGCTTTGGGGCAAGGGGGTTGTCAGCCGGGGAAAAGTGCGCGGCAGCGATGTGGTGACTGTGCGTCGTGCAGTGCGCGCCAATCAGCTCATTCTCTCCAAAATCGACGCCCGCAACGGCGCAATTGGCATGGTTCCACCCGAACTGGATGGCGCCATCGTCAGCAACGACTTTCCGTCCTTCGATTTCCGCGACGTGCGCCGATGCAGCCCTGCATTTATAGGTTGGCTCGTTCGTTCAACGCCGTTCGTAGCGCTTTGCAAAGCAGCCAGCGAGGGAACGACCAACCGTGTTCGCATCAAGGAAGATCGGTTCCTCGCCAAGCAAATTGCGCTTCCACCGCTCGCCGAACAACAAACCCTCGTCGCCCGCCTCGATGCCCTGGCCGAGAAAACCCGGCAGCTCGAAGCGCATCTGGACGCCGCCGAGCGCAACGCCGAACACCTGCTGGCCCTGCGCTTGCGCGATGCCATTGCCAATGCGCCGCTGCGGCCGATGGCGGAGGTTGCGCCGCTGGTGCGGCGTGAGGTGGCCATTGACCCGCAAGCCAGCTACACCGAACTGGGGGTGCGCAGCTTCTACAAAGGGACGTTCCATCGTCGCACGGTCGCGGGCTCGGAGTTCACGTGGCAAAAGATGTTTCGCGTGGAAGAAGGCGACCTGATCTTCAGCAACATCATGGCGTGGGAACAAGCCATTGCTCTCGCCACGCCGGAAGATCACGGCTGCGTCGGCAACCACCGAATGTTGACCTGTGTTGCAGACGACGAAAAGGCCGTCCCCGGATTTCTTGCCTACTACTTCATGACGGACGATGGATTCGCCAAGGTCTATGCGGCATCTCCCGGCACCGCCGCGCGAAACAGAACGCTGATTGCCGCCAATCTTGAGGCCATCGAAGTCCCCATCCCGCCCTTGCCCATCCAGCAATCCTTCAACCGCTTGCAAACCGAGGTCGCTGCGCTCAAGGCCAAGCACGCATCCATCCGCGCCGCCAACGCCGCCCTGCTGCCCGCGACGCTGGAGCGGGTGTTTGCCGCGCAAGGAGTGACCAATGTCTGACACGCAATCGCAAACCGCCTTGTTCGAGGATGACTACCTGTTGCGGGAGCTCGGGCAGGTCGCCCACGTGCCGCAGGTGGCGCTGACGGAGCTGGTGGCCAATGCGTGGGACGCAGGCGCATCCCAGGTGGATTTGATCTTGCCCGCCGAAATCGGCGGCACGCTGACCGTCACCGATGACGGTCATGGCATGACCCCGGCGCAGTTCAAGAAACGGTGGATGACGCTGCGCTACAACCGCGAAAAGCATCAGGGTACGAATGTCGAGTTTCCATCCGGGAGAACCACCCGGCCGCGCCGGGCCTATGGGCGCAACGGCATCGGGCGACACGGCCTGCTGTGCTTTGCGGACGAATACGAAGTGCAAACGTGGCGTGATGGCGTGATGACAAGCTTTGTCGTTGGCACGGAATCCGGCCCCAGTCCCTTTGTGCTGCGTAGCGAAACCTCGGAGCGCAAGACTGGCAGCGGCACCCGACTGTCGGTGCAGGTGGCGCGCAAGCTGCCCGATGCCGATGAAATCTTGACCGTGCTGGCCGCGCGTTTCATCCATGACCCGGCGTTTGAAATCCGGGTCAACGGCGCACAACGGTCATTCGATGAAATCGACGGCAAGGTCAGCCAGGAAACACTTGATCTCGGCGGTGGCAGGAGCGCCACGGTCTTCGTGATCGACACCACCCGGCTCAACCAGTCCTCTGTGCATCAAGGTGTCGCCTTCTGGGTGCAGCGGCGGCTGGTCGGCACGCCGTCGTGGTCGATTGGGCAGGTGGCATCGTTCGACGGGCGTACGCGTTTTGCGCGTCGCTACAAGGTAATTGTTGATACGCAAGGCTATGACGCCGATGTGGAGCAGGACTGGACGGCTTTCCTCCCGACAGAGGTCGTCCGCGACCTGTACCGGGCGACCGCCGAACATATCGCCAAGGTGGCGCAGACGCTCGCCGCCGAGATCGTCGAGGCTACGTCTGAGGATGCCCTGAAGCAGAACCGAACTGAATTGGCTACCTTGGGTCAAGGCGCGCGGCTTGAAGTCGCCGAGTTCACGAAGATCGTGGCGCAGGAGCATCCCACGATCTCGCCGGATTTCCTCGCCACCGCCGTCAAGGCCGTGATTCATCTTGAGAAAACCAAAAGCGGCGCAGCGCTGCTCCAGAAGCTCTCGGAACTGCCCGCCGATGACATCGATGGCCTGGATCGCCTGCTTGGAGAGTGGACGGTCAAGGACGCGCTACGTGTTCTCGATGAGATCGACAGCCGTCTGAGCGTCATCGAAACCATCCGCCGCTTGGCCGACGATCCGAACACCGACGAACTGCACACCCTGCATCCGCTAATCCTGCGCTCGCGCTGGTTGTTCGGGCCGGAGTTCGAGTCACAGGAGTATTGCTCGAACGTCACGCTGAAAACCGTGGCCAATGACTTGTTCAAAAACAGCGAAGCGCACTTCATCAACGACCGGAATCGTCCCGACATCGTGGTGCTCCCGGACAAAACGACGTGGCAGATGACGGGCGTCGAATCCTTCGATCCCGCCGATTCCACGCTCACCCAGATGCAACACGTTTTGGTGATCGAATTGAAGAAGGGTGGATTCGAGCTGACACGCAAGGAAGTCACCCAAGCCGACAACTACGTGCAGGACATCAAGCTGTCGGGGGCCATGTCTGGTGCACCGTATATCTGCGCGTGGGTCGTCGGGCAGAAAATCGCAGCAGGCGTGGAGAAGGACAAGAAGCTGGGCAATCCGGAATACGGACGTGTTCGAGCAGCAACCTTCGGCTCGTTGGTGGACACGGCCAACAAACGATTGCTGAGGCTGCGCACTGTGCTTGCTGATCGTTACGGCGATACCTCCACAGACAGCCTGCTCAGCCGCGTTTTCTCAGGGCAGGAGCAAACGAACTTGACATTCCACAGGAGCATTGCCGGTGACCACTCAAAGTAGAAAGCCGTTGATCACCATTGGAACCACATTAGGTCAGAGTGCGGAAGAGCCTGTTTAGAGGGTGCTGTGAACGAAGCCGACCTCCTTCCCATCCTCGCGCGCGGCGAAGACAGCCGCCACCAGTTCAAGCGCGATGAGACCAACGCCGACAGCATCGCGGCAGAACTGGCTGCGTTCGCCAACAGCGGCGGCGGCCTGTTGTTGCTGGGCGTAGACGACAACGGCAAGGTGACAGGGTTGGATGCGGCCAATGTACGCCGCTTGAACCAGCTGATCTCGAATGCCGCGTCGCAGAACGTTCGCCCACCGGTTCATCCGACCACTGAGAACATCCAGACGGCGCAGGGCATCGTGATCGCCGTCACCGTGCCCAATGGCCTGAGCAAGCCTTACCTGGACAGCCAGGGGCGCATTTGGGTCAAGAGTGGCTCGGACAAGCGCCACGTCACGGCACGGGAGGAAATCCAGCGCCTGTTCCAGCGCTCCGGGTTGATCTATGCCGATGTGATTCCGGTGGAAGGCACATCCGCCGCCGACATCGACGAAAAGGCGTTCAACGACTACTTCAATCGGCGCTACGGCCAGCTGCCCGACCAGCCCTTGCCGCAGGCCTTGCAGAACATCGGCTTGGGTGACGGGCAGGAACTGACCCTCGCGGGTCTGCTGCTATTTGGCAAGCACCCGCAGCGTTATCGGCCCGCGTTCATGGTCAAGGCTGTGGCCTTCCCCGGCACGTCACTGGCCAGTCACCACTATCTGGACAGCGAAGACATCGACGGCACGCTGTTGGAGCAGTACCAGCGCAGCCTGGGGTTTATCAAGCGCAACCTGCACCATGTCCAGCGTGACCAGAATTTCAACTCCCTGGGCCTGCTGGAAGTGCCGGAATAGGCCATCATCGAATTGCTGGTCAACGCGCTGATCCACCGTGACTACTTCACCAGCGCCTCGGTTCGTTTGCTGATTTTTGCCGATCGCATCGAGATCATCAGCCCTGGCCATCTGCCCGACAGCCTGAGTACGGAGCAAATTCGGCAGGGCAAGTCGAACCGGCGCAACCCCACCTTGACCCATCACGTGATCAGCATCCTGCCGTACCGAGGCATCGGCACCGGCATCCCGCGCGTGCTGCAAGATTGGCCGGAAACCCGGCTGGTGGATGATGTGGCGGGCAATGAGTTCAGGGCAGTGATTCCGAGGCCGGTGATGAGCACCACGGAAGTCACCACGGAAGTCACCACGGAAGTTGAGCGCGTGCTACGGGTGCTGGTTGGGGAGATGTCCCGCCAAGAATTGCAGGAGGGGTTGGCACTCAAAAACGACGAGCACTTCCGCAAAGCCTACCTGCTGCCAGCCCTCGGATCAGGCCTAGTGGAAATGACCCTGCCCGACAAGCCGCGCAGCAGCAAGCAGCGTTACCGCCTGACGGCCCTCGGGCGGCGATGGCTGGAGACGCATCCAGGCGCGTGAGTCAAAAGCGGCTTTGCCGAAAAAGCACCTGCAAGCCCGCAGCAACCTGCCGAGGTGCACACGTCACTTTTTCGGGCGGCAACCGTCCGCCACCACTATTCAACCAAAGGACTGCGGCTGGGCAGCGGCAGCGGGCTACGCCTGATCTAACAGCTGGGGTGAGCTGCTGTCCAGCTCCCGCACGAAGTCTGCCAACTCGCAACCCAGCGCCTTGAGCCAGATTCTGAGCTCGATCACGTCCAGCCTGCGCACACCCGTCTCGCACTTGCTCACGTCCGCCTGCGTCCACGCCAGGCGGCGCGCCAGCTCCACTTGGCTGACCTGAGCGTCTGCGCGTTTGGCGCGCAGCAGCGCAAGCATCTGCTGGTATTCGCGGGTGTAGAGGGTCTTGTACATGGGCAACTCGGCCCATGAGGTTGCATGCGATCATTGAATATGCGAACATCGCATAATTCGGATATGTTCCCCCTTCTTGAAAATCGACGGGAATCAGGCGTCAAACCATAATCTGCAAGGATATTCATGTTTCAGGTAGAGCAACGCTTTGAGCGCTCGATGATTAACTTCGGAGGGCAAGAGCCTCCTATTCGACATTTTCCAATTGCCGAAGTGGTTTCTGGCCACCTGGTTTGGCACATTATCGGAATCCAGCCAGCGAAGGAGCCTGATGGCCATGTGTACAAAAGGCGGACTCACCTCATGGTGACAAAGGCAGGAATTGCTGCGGAACTCTTGAATCAAAATGAGTTTGAAGAAGTCACGGTCTTTGTGGTGATTCCGCCGTTGACCCCTTTTTCATCAACGCCAGAAACCAAGCTCTGCACGGCCATCTTTGAATGCAGTGATAAATATCATCCGAACACAAAAGGATGGGGTTGCGAGTGTGGAGTCGAATCATTTGTCGATCCAACGGATGATATTGATGCAGAGAACGTCATCGGCAAGAAGATTCTCTGGAAATCATAATAATCAACCATCAAGGTCATTACTCCTATGTCAAGATTTGAAAATTCATACCTTGCAGAATCTGTTGGCTACAACAACGGCCATGCGCGTGGGATTTCGTCTGGCATCGACGTGGGTTTGGAGCACGGATATACTAAGGGTTGGAACGATGCGACTACGCATGCAAATGGCGTGGTGGCAGAACTCGAACAAGAAATTGATCGCTTGTCGAATGAAATTCACAAAGGAAACGCTCACATCAAAGACCTTCGTGCCTCGTTGGAAAAATCACATCACGTTAGTGAGCTGTATCATGTTGAACGTGATGAGCTGGGTGCGGAGAACGCACAGTTGAAGCAGCAACTCCAATTGCAGCAAGAACAGGCGCAAGCCCTTCGGGCCGAGTACGAGACAATGTTCAAGTCCTTCCTTGGCGTAGTTGCCATCGCGCGCCCTGCGATGAAGGCTGTTGCAAAGCTGCCCCTTAAAGAGCGCGGTCAAATCTACTACGAGTACGGCGATGAAGCGGCTAGGCTGCAAACTCTGGACTACGTAAAGGCAAATCGCTTCCCCGCAAATCAGCAACTGATCTTGAAATACCTGCCCATCGCCAATCAGGTATTCAACCAGACCTACAAGCAGCTCCAGCAGCAAGAAGGAGATTCTAAAAATATCACCCAAAATGCCTCTGAGAGCCGATAAATATATAAATAACATACGCCTTTGTGATCAGCGTCATTTGCACTGAATAGGTGCTCTGTAGGTGCTGGTCAGGTGTCATATTGGTGCTCAGTTGGTGCTGCCATCGTGCGCAAATTGGTTATTCAAGATGCTACTCCTTCATCACCTTTGCTCCACCTTCATAACTCTTATGTGGCACCATCACAGCACGCAATTATTCCCATGACGACACGTTAATAGAGACTGTCGTGTTTGCGCAACAACATTCTCGTGGTCACAAAGCGATCGTGCAGCATTACTTCCCAAAATTTCGCCGCCAAACAACTGTCGCATTCCTGCGGGGTGGGGTGTATGTTGTGATATGTACACATATCTACTGTTTTTGAGCGAAATTGGACCCAATAGACGGCAATTTCCCTTGTTTTCTTGTTGTGATGCGCACCTATCTTGGCGGCGATACGTACAAAGTTTTGGGGAGTAATGCTGCACTGTGACCAAGAAAAACCTCTTGCAAACAGAGGTGCGCAGCACTTGTCGTCGAAACAACCCACCCCTGGAACCTTACCCTGCAGCCATAATTACTTGCGTTGTGGGCATGGTGGGTGGGTGCGATCTTGTGGTTCCAATCTGTCGATTTCTCTTGATAACGAGAACGTTATTTCTTGTGCCCACCCGGCGATCATGAAATCGAAAAATTGACTCAACCTGGCCCCTTCAGGGCGTTTGAGGGGCGAGTGAGCGTATATCTAGCCACACAACAAATACCTTCTGTGTTTTGTAAATTTGAGGCTGATTTCAGATGTACAAGAAATCATTTGATGGAACACTTCGCGCAGGCGGCCTATTTTCACGCATAGCAGCCGAGGAGCGAGTTGGAGAATCTTTGGCTTCGGACACTATATTGGCATATTCCAGAAAAATTAGGCAAATAGCAAGTCGTGCATCGATTTCTAATTATTCACAACTGACACCCGAAATTATTGTGCAAGACCTGAAGGATAGGGTGCAGTCCAAGAAAATTACGCAAGCAACAGCTCGGATGGAAAAATCGGCAACACTTTTCTGGCTCGCCGAGAAGGCTCAGGGATTGATGGATTCCAGCTTCCAAGATCTTGGGGATTATGAGGCTGCATATTCAGAGATATTGGCGATAGTAGTTGGCGAGCTTCCAAAAACATCCGAAAATACATCTTCAGTAAAAGCCAAAGATTTTTCAGATGAAGCGGTTGATTTGCTCCTGCAAGCGGCTTTTGCATCTAGGTCTGAACATCTCTTCAATGCTCTGTTGTTCATTAGAGCAAATCTTTACGTAGGACTCCGCCCTATTGAGTGGCTCGATGCCAGTGTTGAAAAGTATCTGCACAAAAACGCTTTGGGTGATCCGATTTATGGTTCCGATGGATCAATAAAATCTTCGCTGTCTCTTGTTGTTTTCAATGCAAAACATTCGTCTATCCGAGGAAATAGCGAGAAACGCATCATTCTTCTTGATAATCTTGATAGAGAGAAAATTAAGCATATTGAAGAATGGCTTAAATTTATTTCGCATCTCAAGTCGCCTGAATTGATGCGTATGTCGGAATCCGAACAATACAAGAATATATACGGAGGTATGCAGCGAGCTGTCCGTAGTGTATTTGGCAAAGAAAACTGGGAGGGAGAGGCGCCAACCCTTTATAGCACTCGACATCAGGCTGTTGCCAATGCCCGTGTGGATGGGTTAACCCAAAAGGAAATAGCTGCGCTATTCGGTCACAGCAGCACCAATACAGCCCGTCGGCACTATGGCAAGAGAAAAGCAGGTTATTCGGGCAGAAGTATGCGTGCGGCTCCTGAGTCGATCTGGGCCGTCCGCAGCACTGTGGCAGTGCGTCCAAAACCTCCGCGCTCCGAACCCTCTCTTGGTCTGGGTTGATGCCCTGGCGGAATCGCAGAGCTTCGACCACTGCGTGGCCACGGCTGGCGCATTCTTGGACAGCCTGTAGCAGTTCAGGTAGTGCAGCCCAGCCAAGCTGACCTTGTCGTGATACTGGGATGGGGGATACAAGGTTGTTAGGGAGGTTCGTACGGCGCATCTGTGAAATGATCAATAAGTTGACCAAAAAAACGAATTTGGTTAAATTTATGATCAAATGAGCGCTCATGAATCGTACGCCCTCCTTGAACGCCAACTGCTTCTGCAACTTGGCGACCGTCTCAAGCGCCTGCGCAAGGCCCAGCGCCTGGGCACAGTAGAGCTTGCGGCGCGCGCAGGCATGACGCGCAACACCCTGCGCGCGGTCGAGTCAGGTGATCCCGCACCGTCCATCGGCACCTACCTGCGCGTCATGTCCATTTTGGGCGTTGGTGGCGATCTGGCGTTGCTGGCAGGCGATGTCTTGCAACCGGCGCCTGCGGGCTCCGCCGCCGCACGTTCCCGGCATCCCGCGCCCGTGGTGCAAGTGCGCGTGCGTGCCGATCCAACCAGACACCAGCTGCAGGACCTACAAAGCCTGGCCCTGCATGAAGAAGCCGTGCGGCTGGCCAAGGCCGACCCTGCTCAGGTGCAGCAGGCAAAGGACACGCTCCAGCGCTGGCTGGCTACTGGCGATGTTCGCTCTGCAGCCTTGTGGCGTGAGTGGGAGGACATCCTGAAGGCGGGCGCCTGGCGCAAGGTGTTGGCCCACACCCGCCGCGCGCAGCAACTGCGCCAGGCATCACCGCTGGTCACGACCCTGTCGGCCGAGACCCGTCAGGCCATCCTGCAACAGGTGGGCGAACTCAAGAAGGGGATTGCGATCGGCGATGAGCTGGGCGATGCGCCCGAGGAGCAACCATGACGCGCGAAGAGCTGGAGCACATCATCCGTGCCAGCGGTGACATCACCGACCAGTACGAATTCGTCATTGTCGGCAGCCAGTCCATCCTGGGCGCGGTGCCCCGGCCCGAGGAGGTGTTCACGGTGTCCATGGAAGCGGACATCTATCCCCTGCAGGCGCCGGAGCTGGCCGACAGGATCGACGGCTCCATTGGCGAAGGCTCGCAGTTCCATGAAACCTACGGCTACTACGCTCAAGGTGTTGGCCCGGAAACGGCGTGCCTGCCAGCGGGCTGGATGCAGCGCGTGCATCGCATCCAGAACCGCAATACGCAGGATCGGATTGGGTACTGTCTGGACGTTATCGACCTATTCCTCGCCAAGGCTGTCGCCGCACGGGAAAAGGATCGGGAGTTCTGCATTGCGCTGCTGCAGTACGGCTATGTGAATCTGGAAGCCGCCCTGGCGCTCGTGGGTGACATGCCCCTGGATGCCAAGGCAAAGCAAACATTGCGGGCGACGATGCGCAGGTGGGGGAAAAGCCGCAGCCTGAGACGGTTATACAACCGATAGCATGGTCAGCACCGAACCTTCTGGAAGCTTGATCGACTGCGACCAGACCTCCATTCGATAGGTGCCTGGGCCGCTGATCCAGCGCGAGGCACATTCTCGTTTCGGACGGCTCAGCCCTTTGGCGGAACCAAAAGCCATGTCGAACGCGATTGTGTCTTGGTGCAACTCGTTGAGAACGTAAAAATCGATTGAGAAGTCCCGGCTGCGTCTGAACCATTTCAACTTTCGCTGACCGTGGCAGGTGATGACGGTCGGCACCTTGGCACGTTGGAGCAATTTCAGGGCTGAAGCAGTCAGACTAGCTTGAAAATCGCCGCCCATTGCGCTCGCAAGATCGAGACTGGGTTTGCGATCCGCTACCCATGGCCAGACCAGATAGTCTGGAAGGATCAGCTGACTGGCGAAGCTGTTGGCATCGGCCTCGATGGACTTGGCTTCAGCATTCTGCGGCCCGATGTCCGCGCTAGAGCACTTGAATGATGTTCGTTGGGCGTCCTGCATCCAATGAGCCAACTCATGCCCCAGTGAGAACCGCCTTCGTCCGAGGTTGTCGTCTATGGCGACACTGATGACCGCTCGATCACCGGCAGCCACCAAGCGCGCAGCGCATCCGTCGAGCTTTCTGTAAATTACGTGAGCACCCGCGGCCCCGGCGATGGCCTCCAAATCAATGTGCTCGGGCCTCCTGACGCCATGCCCCCAAAGTAAGCGCTCCGGGCGGCTGAGCCTATCAACATCAACGGCCATCATTGGTGTCGGGGATTTTGCCCATCAGCACAAGATCGTCATAGAGCGTTTCCAGGTCGGCATTGCTTTGGCGGCTTCCTTCTCTAAAGGCAGTAGCCAACTGAGGATCTGCCGCAAACGCTTGCCCGATGCGCTCTTTAATTCGATCCAGGGTAGGCCGCAGCGACTTCTTTGGGGGTGTGCGGATCTGCATGGCTACTTTTGCGGCCGCAGCTTGTTGACGAAGGCTGGCTGCCAGAACGTCATCGAGACTCGCTGCAATGCTGGCTGCCAGTTGATCGGGATCGATGCCTTCAGCGGCTAGTTCGGCTCGGATGTCTTCGTCAGACGCAGATTCAAGGTCTTTAAGCGCCAAGGCTCGAATTGAATCGAACGTTTTCCGCGTTTCGTTGGTCATTGCTGTCTCCTTCCGGGCATCAGCTTGTCCACCTGCCTCCTAAGCCTGCGTCGTGCTGTGTCGTAGGTCTTTTGATCGAGATCGAACAAGGCAAGTACCTCTGCTACCGGCATATCGGCCTTCTCCCCCTCGATTACCGCCAGAACTTCTTGGTCGTCCTTGAAGTGCACCTCAATGGCACGCACGTCGGCCCGAGCGTGTTGCTGCCTGTCAAACGTGTCCTCCACCTCAATGGCCTGTTCCATGACGTCAGTGTTCCAGTGACCAGCCCGGTGGAGCACGGTGCCCACGTCCCCGGCCTCGCCCGCCAACGCTTCCAATCGGTCGGTTTGGGTCTGGCCAAGGGATTCCCGGGACGAATCGGCGATGCTGTCCATGCAGCCAGCCAAAAAGGCCGGGAGCGGCACCCGGTCAATGGGCCACGGCCGTCCGCGTTCACCATCCTGCTTGGCCCCGTTTGCGGCGACGAGGGCACGCTTCACGGCCTCATTGAACAATTCCTGGGGATCCGTGTACTCGGTACCCCAGACAAGCAGCCGGGCTCTTGCGAACAGGCGCAGCCGCTCGGCGGCAGTCAGCATCGTTAACGCACGGGATAACTCCTCAACACTGGCATGGCGTTCTAAAGGCGGTTTCGGTGGCACAGCTCCTCCCTGGGCTTTTATGTGTGCGGTTGTCATTTTCCATGCGGACAACGATCTGGCTGTTGTCCGCGACGGATTTGGCGACCGCATACATATACAGCGGCAATCACGCCGCGACAAGGAGCCTCGATATGAGCAAACGCAATCAACATGTCGTTCCCCGTGAAGATGGCTGGGCCGTCCGGGGGGCGGGAGCCCAACGCGACACGCAGGTGTTTGATCGCAAGCAAGACGCGGTGGATCGCGCCCGAGAGATATCGCAGAATCAGAAGTCCGAGTTGGTGGTTCATGGTCAGAACGGCCAGATTCAATACAAGGACAGTCGCGGCAACGACACGTTTCCGCCGAGGGGGTAAGCATGGCTAGATGCACAGCTCCAGTGGAAGGCCATCGCTCATCTAGCGCTGCAGCGGCTTGCCCCGCATGCCGTGGCAGCTATGGCCGCCGGTACGGTGGTTACAGCAGTTATGGCAGCGACTACCGCGCGTCCTACTCGCCGGGCGGGAGCAACGGCTACGGCAGCGGAGGAAGATCTAGTGGCGGTGGCAGTTCAAGGCCGCGCTGGTCGCGCGCGAATTCGTCCGTTTCGTACACACCTGCTCAGGTGACGTCCCTCACGCCGGTACGTGAGGCTGTTGAAAGAGAGGCGGCGGCGAAGCCGGACCTTCGGGATTGCTTCCTCTGTCACGCTTGGGATGACCGGCAAGGACCCGCCAAACAACTTCATGATTTGCTCGATGCAGCTGGTGTCAAGGTTTGGTTCAGCGAAAAGGATCTTGGCCTTGGCGTGCCGATGATGCGAGCAATCGACAAAGGCTTGGCGGCTTCGAAAATCGGCCTTGTCCTTGTGACCCCAGCATTGCTGGCACGACTTCCCAAAGAGGGTGTTGCCGACAAAGAGCTTTCCACTCTGCTGCAGGGAAATCGGCTCGTTCCCATCGTGCACGGGACGACGTACACAGCGCTCCGCGATGTCAGTCCCATGTTAGCTTCGAGAAGCGGTCTTGATACCTCAGAAGATACGATGGCGGTAGTCGCAACCAAGATTGCTGAACTAGTTGCCATCTGGAGCTGACAAGGCTATTTACCTGTTCTCGCATTCTCACAATGACCATCAACGGCTAGCAACATGACGGACAAGAACATCGAGGTCTTCCAAAACCTGCACCTCAAGGGGCGCAAAACGGCGAGCTCGATTCGCGCGTCCATCCTGGCACAGGTCCAGGGGCAATGGCACCACGCCCTGGAGCAGGAAGAAGACATTCGGAACCATGCGACCGACGAAGAGGATGCCATCGTTCTCGTGCGAGACGCATTCGATGATGTTGACGAGTCTGGTCTCGTGCTCTGGCAAGAGGGGGATGGCTACAAGGTCTCCAATATCGTGCCCCGAAATGTTGGCGAACTAGGTATCACCAAGTACAACCTCATCTTGCGCGACTTCGTGACGAAGATCGCGGAGCCAGCGGCCCGTGTCGGTGGTTTCGAGGTAGAGCTGTCTTCGCCACATCAGTCCCTTGACGACTGGCTAGACGCAGAGCCAACTACCGCGCTGAGGCGCTTCTCGCGCTTGGCCAACAAGTCCACGGGGGCCGCACATCCCATGGATCGGGATCGGTGGTACGTTTTCCTGATCGCGGTACACCACGCATCGAAGCGTTTGGATGCTGATCAGCTCGTTCGTTGGCTGGTCGAAGTGGAGCGCTGGCCTGAAGACAAGGCACACGAATTGGCGATCGACTATGAATTCGCACTCGGCCTGCTTGAGCAATACGACCAATCGCGCTCATGAGTTTGAGTCCCCAAGAAATCGCCCGTCTCGTGGGGCTGGGGTTGCCGGTGCTGTATGTGGACACATGCACGGTGCTTGATGTAGTTCGCGACATTACTCGGGAGAGTGTCACGACTTCGGACGTTAACGCGGGGCTGGCCCTGCTCGCGATGGCTGAAGGGGGCTCGGAGCTGACCGTGCTGATGGCCGAACAGGTTAGCCTGGAGATCGCAGGCAACGTCGCGAGCGTTGAGCAAGAAGCGCAAGCCGCCCTGCAGAAATTCCTCGCCCAGGCGGAGCGCATTCACGATGTGGTGAGGGCGTATGGAGCGCAAGGGCCGCTGCAAGTCCGTCATTTGGATGGCCACGTGAGCCGCGCGAGGCCGGTGCTGGATCGGTGGGTGCAGGTTGCCAAGGTAGTGCCTCACAACGATGGCGTGGCCAGTCGGGCATTGAGGCGTGTTAATGAGCCTCGCACGCCTGCGCGGCGCGGTAAGGAGTCGATGAAGGACTGTGTGATCGTTGAGACCTACATCGAAGCGGCGAGTCAGCTGCGTGCTGCCGGAATGACGGCCCCGATGGTCTTTGCCTCGTCTAACACCAAGGAGTACTTCGCACCGAACACACGCCACCTCCAGGAAGATATCGCCGTTGACCTCGCGGAGGTGGGCATCGAGTACGCTCCCAACTGGGGTGCCGCACGACACAGCTTGGCGCGGTAGCCAGTGAAAGCAGTCCAACGCAGTGATGTATTTGAACGAAAACCGTATCAACTAACGCTGCGCCAATTGGCGGTAGGCCGGACACTCAATGCTCGGTGTCCTTGCGATAGTGCGTTCTAGCTGAGGTGGCGCGACCTCCAGCCAGCCCTTGTGGTTCGCGGGAAATGTCAGAAAGCGAGCGATCCGCCGGGGCTCGGACGCACACTCATCTGGCCTGCTGACAAGCCACCGCCGATTGGTACTTGATGCCGTCATTGCCCACAAAAACCTCGGACGCTGCGCCGACCAGCAAGGTCGTCTTCTTGCTCGTCTTCTTGAAGTAGGACGGCTCGTCGGTGTCCGCCTGTTCGTCGATCTTGCTGACGCCCAGCCGTTTGGCCATCTGCTTGCCCGTCTGGTGTTTCAGATAGACGGTCGCCTTCTTCTCGCCATCGGCGGCAGTCACCAGCGCGGCCACCACTTCGTCCCCGAACAGCGAAGGGCAAGGACTTTTTTGTGGAGGCAAAAAGAAGCCATCGGCCCCTTTGGCCAGGCCGATTGCGCGGAGCCTGGATTCCACTTCATCGGTCTTGAGCACCGTTCCGGCCTTGCATTGCAGCAAGGATTCGAGCTGCTGTGCAGCGGCTGGGGGTGCGGCTGTTTGAGCATTGGCATCGAGCAGCGGCACTGGCATTTGTGCCCATGCCAGGCCAACGCCGAACACAGCCAAGCCACATGCAAGCCAGTGCCGCAGAGCGCGCAGATTCCGATTCATGATGAGTTCCTCTCCGAACGACGTTGCAACCTCCACTGCTGGCGTTCCAGCAGGGCCTGAAAATGGGTTTCACCGGACGCATTCCACTGCGGCCACTCGGGTGGCAGATCGGGCTGGGGGCGCGGCGCCACACGCAAGGCCAGCAACTCCAGCCGCCCCGGAAAGTGCCGCAGCAGGTCAGCGGCCAGGGACTGCTCCTGCCCCACGATGGTGTTGACGCACAGCAGCAGGTCTTGTGCGGCCTTGCGCAGCTCAGCCGCCAGCTCGGCGGCTTCGGTGGTGTTCATGGATGGTCTCCCTCGGTATCAGGCGACTGCATCCGCAGCCCGGCATATACGTCGGCACGGGCCTCGGGTGCGAAGGCGATGAGCTCGCCGCCATCCCATAGCGAGAAGGTGCAGACCGTTTTGCCCATGCGCAGGAATTCGCGGTGCACGTATTGCGCCAGTGCCTCCAAGTCATGCAGCGCAATGTTCTGCGGCGGCTCAGCAGCAGAAATCACCAGATCGGTGGGTGCCACATGCACCAGCTCCAGACCAACGCGCTGAAACGCCAGCACCAGCAGCGAGCGTGACGGCTCCTGGTCAAGATAGCCCGGAAGCGCGGCCAGCGTTTCTTCGTAGTGCAGCGGCTTGCGCTTGGCCATGATGAACTCGCGCAGCCGCGCAAACACATCGTCAAGCGCCTGCAGGCCTTTGGTGTTGATCCTGGTGCCGATGTCCCTGTCCTGGTTCAGATCGCCATAGGCGTCACTGGTCAGCCAGGCATGGCGCGCGACCGTGTCCACCACACAATGCAGGATGTTTTGCGCCAGGCCGTCGCTGCGCTCGACCAGGCCGAACTCGATGGCGTCCAGCCCGTTGAGGGTGACCGTGGCCCACAGGCCATTGCGTTCGTCCCCATGCAGGCACTGCGTGGCCATGCCCTGCAGCGGAATGATGAAACCCAGCTCCTCCAACTTGCCCAGCAGCAGCTCGACCGTGGCGTTGATGGGTGTCGGTGGTGGCGTGGGCGCGGCGGTGCCCTGGAGCGGTTCGGGCTGCGCTGGTGGCAGCCGCCCGCCAAACCGCGCCTCGTACCACTCGCCCAGGATTTCTGTGGCGAGCTCGGATTCGCGCAGGCCTCGGGTCTTGGCCTCGTGCCGGATCGCATCCGCCAGACGCATGTCCAGCATCCAGTTGGTTTGCGCCATCGCGCCCTGGGCCTTTTTGCGCTCCCGGTAGCGGCGTTGGTATTCGGCGGAGGACTGCCTGCCGGTTCGTGGACGTGCCATGCTTGTTTAATTAACAACACTAGTTAAACTAACTATCTATGAAATTGCCCTTCTATGCAAGCCCATGCTGGTGATAACAATCCTTCACGGGAGATGAACATGACCGCCAACCATACCCAGCCCATGAGCCAGAAGCAGGCCGACGGTCTTCGGCGGGAGTGGGCGTTGCTGCTCAAGCTGGGCTACGCCAGCCAATGGACTCCTGCACAAAAGATGGCGCGACAGGATGAAATCGCCGCCCTGCTGCTGCAGGCGGGTCAGGCCCTGCCACGGGGATTGACCCGGCAGGAGGTGCTGGTCAACGTGGATGCTGCCCTGCCAGGGGAAGCGCAATGATTTACTTCTTTGGTGACACCCACGGTCACTTCCGGCATGTGCTGGAGATCGTTTCCAGGGATCGCCCGGCTGCCATCGTTTTCCTGGGTGACCTGCAGGCGCAGCGCCCGCTGGAGGTGGAGTTGGAATCCATCCTGGGGATGACCGAAGTGTGGTTTATCCATGGCAACCACGACACGGACTCGGATGCCGACTATGACCACCTGTTTGGATCGGCACTGGCGGACAGGAATCTGCACGGCCGCGTCGCCCTGGTCGATGGCGTACGCATTGCTGGACTGGGCGGTGTGTTCCGGGGGCAGGTGTGGACGCCGCCGGTGGACTGGCTGTACGAGAGTTCCAAGGAGTTCACCGCGCGCTGCGGCAGGGGCAACCGCTGGCGCGACGGCCTGCCGCGCAAGCACCGCAGTTCCATCTTTCCGGAGGACTACTTTGGCCTGGTGTCACAGCGCGCCGATATCCTAGTGACGCACGAGGCGCCCAGCGCCCACCCACATGGCTTTGAGGCCATTGATGAACTGGCGCGCAGCCTGCGTGTGGGCAAGGCGCTCCATGGCCACCACCATGACTGCCTGGACTACAGCCGCGATCAGGCGCGGCTGGGGTTTGCGGCCTTCGGCGTGGGGTTTTGCGGTGTGACGGACATGAACGGCAGTTGTGTCCAGCCGGGAAAATTTGACCAAGCGCGGGCAACACGCCTGCGGCAGGGGAGTGTATGAAAGACCACCGACAAGAGCGCTTGGGGCGCTTGCAGCGCGAGTACCACCGAAACCATCCATGGCGGCTCGGGCCAGGCGGATTATTCGTCCCGCACAGCTATGCCGAGGTCAAGCAGGATGCGCTGTCTTGGTGGGATGACGTGGGCTTCATCCTCAATCGTCGGCGCGTCATCGTGTGGTGGCGGCATCCACGCCACGTGTACCGCGATGCGATTGAAGAGCTGGCGCAGGAGCAGGCTGGCGAGTTCCCGTTTGACGATTGGTTGACGCAAGGCGCGATTCCAAATTACCGCAAGGTAGGACGATCGCGCAAGAAAATCGTCAGCTACACCTGCCGCCCGCCGTCTGAAGCATCACGTGCATATTTCCAGCATCTGCAAGCTATGGAGCAGGAGCTGTCAGCGCAAGGGATTGACTGTGATGTGCACCCCAGCAGCAAGCGCAAGCGCCTGTCGTGGGCGACGGGGTTGGATCTGGTTGCGCCACTGGAGGTGCGTAACGAACAGGAGCTGGCGGTCGTGGCCGATCTGGCGTGCCGCCTCCTGCTAGGCAGCACCACGCTTGAGCGGGAATTCTCTGACTATTGCTACAACAAGGCGACCTGGTTATCCGAAGCAGCGGCCAGAATGTAACCAGCCTTCCCGCTCGGTGCAGGCTGGAAGGCATCAGTGCCCCAGGTTGCCCTGGGCCTGCAAGACCTCCAGTTTTCCCGCAAGCCTGGCGGCATCGGCAATGGCTTTCTCGGCCTTGGCCTGCATCTCTTTGCTCAGCGTTCGCTCGCGCTCCAGAAGTTCAGCCAAGCTGTCAGAGCGCCTCTGCGCCTCGGCCAATGCCGCCTGCGATGTTTGGGTAGCCTCCTGTGCCGCGCTCAGCAGTGCGCCCTGCTGTTCAAGCTGGTTTCGTGTTGATTCCAGTTCGGTGGCCATCTGGTCGGCCAGTTCGGCAGCCTCTTTATGGGCACGCTCCACCCCCGCCTTGGAGTCCTCAAAGGCCTCCCGTTCTTTGGCGAGGCGGTCGTTGGCCATGCTGATCGCCATCGCCCACACATCTGCACCCAGTTGATTGAGACGCTCCATAACGGCGACAGGAGCGGCCTCACGAATGGGAGTTGTAGCCGCTTGTTGCCTTGACCGCCAGGACTTCATTGCCTCGCTGATGGTGGTGAAGCTTCCGCCACCCAATGCCGAACGCACTGCTGCCAGTGTTGGCTGCTGGCCTGATTCAGCGAGCCGGTCGGCGACGGAATAAACATCTTCGATGCTGATGGCCATATTACCCCTCCAAATGTAGATAGTATTATTATACTACATACTACAATTTTCAAAAACCACATCCATGAAGATCGTGACATCTACGGTGGCCATGTGTCAGGCAATTTGCTTGGCCATCTCTTTGAGAGTGGTGTGCAAGATGGCCCTGAGGCAGCGCAATTCGCCTGCCAGGGTGGCCGCCAGTTCTGGGCGTGCCTGGACGATTCGAGCGTTCTCGGCTTCAACCTCGGCGTACAACGCTTCAGCTTCGGGCATCAAACGATGGCGCAGATTTTCCAGCAGGCGCCCCGCCGTGCCTTTGGCCAAATTCAACGCTTCCCCTGCATCCAGCAGCACGCCACGGCGGATATTAGAGAAGTGGTGAACGCCCAAAATGGGCCATGCCAGCGGGGTTTGCGCGGGCCAGCCGTTTTTGTCAAAAGCTGGGGAGTCGTAGGTGGCGACGCTGAGCAGGTCATAGAACGGCGCCAGCTGCACGCCCTCATGCGAGACCAGAAAGCTCAGATTTTTCAGGTGCGCATCGCTGTTGCCCACGAGCACGTTGAACACTAGCCAGCCAAACAGCCGCGTACGCGCTACAGCCGGGCTGCGGCAGGCCTTGGCCAGAGCCGCCAGGCTGTCCATGCTGCCCTGGCTGTACTTGAAGCCGCGATCCAGGCCAAGCAGTTGACAGGCATCAATGACGTGACGGCGCTGCCACCCCTGGGGGCTAGACACTCGGTCAAAGCGATCAATCAGGTACACCGGCGAGGGCACGTAGTGCCGATGCACGTGGGGCACATCCAGGCCCAGCCGCTGGGCCAGGCGCATGACGAACCATTCGTTGATGACGGAGTGGGGGTAGTCCTCGTCAGGGTGATCTGGCTTGAGGATATGGGTGGAAGGTGTGGCACCGGCGGGCTCAAACAATGCGCCCTCTTGCAAGACCACGGCCAGTTTGTGCTGCGCCCCAGCCAGCGACATGCGCTTGATGGCTGCGTGCGTCAATGGCGCCTTCGGCATCTGCAGGATGCGCGCCTGCAAGGACTCATCAGGCAAAAGGCGCAACGGCTCGGTGGCTTGGGGCGCGGCCTCGGGCGGCAGTAAGGTCAGCGATCCAGCAGACTCCGCGCCATACCACGCCAGCAGGCCGAAAGCGTCGGCAGCATCCAGCTTGGCATCACCGGCCAGCAGGGTGCGTTGCCCCTCCTCGGGCAGCAGATTGTCAAAATACCACTGTACCGGGCGCTGACTGGCGCCGTCCAGCAAGGGCTCGGCGCTCAAGGGTAGGTACGGGCTCAGCGCAAAGGCTTGCGGGTGGTTCAACCAGCTTGCGGCGTATTGAAAACTCCACAGGCCCGCCACCTCTTGCAGACTGCCGACTTCCTGCTGGTTGATCGAGGCACGCAATGAGCGGCCATTCATGGCTGCCCCTTGCTGCGCACAGCCTCAAGATGTGCAGCCACGTCTTCTGGCACATCCACCATGACGCGGATGCCTAAACCCTCCAGCACCTGAAAGAGCTTGCCCCACTGCACGGATTCGCTGCCGCGCTCCACCTTGCCCAGGAAGTTCTCGCTCACGCCGATGCTGCCGGCAGTATCATCCTGACGAATCTTCTGCGCCTTGCGGCTGGCACGCACCACTTGGCCGATGGCGGATGCGCTGATTATGGGTATGTTCATAGTAAATCCTCACGTTTGCAAGGATTTTGAGCCAAATGAGAAGATTTGACAATGAATACACTCGTTCGTGCGGATTTTTACCCAAGCCAATTCTTATGCAACCAAATCCTGACAATCATGAGGATTTTTAGAGCAGACAACGCTACGCGTTGTCTGCTCTCTACTCGTTTCTACGAGACCCGGAGAAATACAGCCACCATCAGGTGGCAAAACACCTCAATCATCAGCCCAGCTTCTTGGCCAAATCTTCCGCTCGCGGATGGTAGTAGCGCTTGAGCATGCGCAAGTCTCGGTGCCCTGTCACTGCGGACAACTCCAGCACATTGGACAATTTTTCTGCCAGCCTCGAAGCCGCCTCATGGCGAGTATCGTGAAAATGAACGTCGCTCAGAAAGCCTGGTTGCGGCTTTCTGCGTGCGGTTTTGCAGTCAGCCAGGTAGTCCTGCTGCGCTCGCTCAATCGCTCGCGTAAATCCCTTGCGCAACGCCATTGCAGTCGTGGGGAATACTGACCCGGCAACGGGTTCAACAGGCTTTCCGTGTTCCGCCTTCGGACGTGAAGGAAGCGCCCTCAGAATACCGACCGCCGTCGTGGACAGCGGCACGGTGCGTGCATCTCCATTTTTCGTGTCCGGCAGGTGGGCGGTGCGCCGCTTGAGATCGACGTTCTCCCACTGAAGGGCCAGCAACTCACCCCTGCGCATTGCCGTTTCCAACGCCAGCCGCACCAGCGGCAGCAACCACGGATTACGCGCCCCCTTAGTGAAGGTTCCATCCTGTTGGCGCTCTCCGCCCGTCAGCGCCGCCAACAAGTAGCTTTCCTCCTCAGGCGAAAGCCGCCGATCTCGCGCACGTGCCTTTTCCGGCCGCTTCACCAACGGAATCGGGTTCTCGACATGGATGCCCCACTCTCGTCGCGCATGATTGAGCACTGTGGAAAGCACGTCGATTTCCCGATTGACGGTGCCCCCGGTCACCTCCTTGAGTCGACGGTCACGCCACCTGGCAACCTCCGTACTGGTGATGGCCGTCATCTTCAGACCCACCAGCGCCGTATCGCGCAAGAGCACATCGATCTTCACGGACTCGATGGCAGCAGATTTCTTGCCTGGCGTTATCTCCTGCTGATAGCGTTTGAGAATCGCTGCAAGCGTGTTCTTCTCAGCCTCCCGTCGATCGATGAACCCCTTGGTTTCCAGTTCGCTCTCAACCGTGCGAACCCACTTCTCGGCATCTTCCTTGTACGTGAAGGTGCGGGACTGTTCCGGGAAGCCCTTGCGCCTCACCTTGGCCCGCCACTGGTACTCCCCGCGCTTTGTAATTTGCCCCATGTCGCATTTGCCTCACATCGTCGCCAATGGCCCAAAAATGGCCCAAAAAATGCTATCACGGAAAAAGATACCAGGGAGAAATGCAAGAAATCGATACGTTCGGGACGTAGAGGCCGGAGGTTCGAATCCTCTCACCCCGACCAGAATTTCTTTGTGAATCAGAGATCTAGAACAGCCGCAGTGATGCGGCTGTTTTGTTTTCTGGCGATTTCGTGCCAATTCCGTGCAAAACGGCCGGGGTTGGCCTGAGCCACGGATCGCAACCAGATCCATGTAAAAGTGCTGACTACAGCAAGACTCCCCATCACCGGAGATATCGATGGCGCACATCGCCAGCTTTTCTAAAGTGACAGCCGCTGACCAGAAGCCCTGAGGGTTCACCTGCACCGATCCTGCCAGCTGCTCACCATCCGGTTCCATGCCACCATGCGATCGCCGGCCGACGTGCCGGCCATTCCGGAGTTGCTGGTCACCAGCCGATCGATCGCTGCCTCCTGCTCCTGGCTGAACTCATCCGGAAACATCGGCACGACGGTGACGATGCAGTCCGCAGCCTCTGCCTCGTTCGTCCACGGCAGACCCGCGTTCTTGATACGGTAGTTCAGGTGACCTCGCTGCAGCTTCATCTGCTGCAGCCCGCGAGGAGTTGGAACCTCGATCCAGCGGTTGGCCATCCATGCAAAGCCGTCGACGGGTAGCTCGCACTTCAAGATTCCATCGGCTTCGGCCATGAAGAACTCGTGCGACTGCAGTTCCACGCGCACGCGCAGCGCCAGCTTGCGCCGGCGCTGACTGCCTTGCACGCGGGCCGTCGCATCGAGCAGGTCGCCAGCACGTGCGCCAGGCGCGACCTGCACCCGACAGCGGTATTTGTTCGCTGGTGCCTTGCCGCTGCCTGCGCAGGCAGTGCAGCTTTGGTGCTTCTTGCCCTGCCCATGGCAGGCTGCGCATTCGACCGTGGACGCGACCCAAGCGAACCAGAGATGCTGCCGGATGTGGCCAGCACCACTGCATTCGCTGCACTCAGTAGCCTGCAGTTGCAGCCCGCTGCCTTTGCATTCGGCGCAGTCTTCGACCACCTCTCCCCGCACTTCCCTGACGCAGCCGGTCACCACCTCTTCGAGCGTGAGGCTGATGGTGTGCTCGATAGTGGGTTCCTGTGCACCGTGGGCGGGATCCTCGACTTCAGCCTCCTGCTCGTCCCGGGCGCTGCGGATCATTTCCAGGGCTCGATTGATGGACTGAATTTTTCTCAGCGCATGCGGACTGTCATTGCGATCAGGGTGCCAGCGCGCGGACAGGCGGCGCCACGCTGCCTTCACCTCGGCATCGCTGGAGCCCGGTGCCAGGCCAAGTTCGTGATAAGGGTCGTCGAGTTCCATGGTCTCAATGGCGCAAGCTCTGTTGCAGTGCAATATGGTAGCAAGTGCAGCTTGCCGCCGCGCCCCTTGCGCTGGATCTACCGGTCTGGCGAGGAGGCTGAGCGGCCGCCGTGACATCGGCGCACTTGCGACGAGCCAAACGGGCGGCGCAAGGATCGTTACTGGCGGTGGCTCAGCGCGTTGGAGACCAGGCGCGAGGTGATATCGACGATGTGGATCATGCGGTCATACGGCATGCGCGTGGGGCCGATAACGCCCAGCGTACCCACCACCTGGCCGTCGACCTCGTAGGGTGCGCTGACGACTGACAGTTCCTCGAACGGCACGACCTGGCTCTCGCCGCCGATGAAGATGCGCACGCCCTCGGCGCGGCTGGAGATGTCGAGCAGGCGCAGGATCTGCGTCTTCTGCTCGAACAAGTCGAACGCCCGGCGCAGATTGCCCATGTCGCCAGAAAAATCCGACACCGCCAGCAAATTGCGCTCGCCCGAGATCACCACCTCATCCTGCGACGCGCTCATTGCCTCACTGCTGACACTGACCGCCGCCTGCATCAGTGCGGCGATTTCGCCACGCAGACGATCGACCTCGTCCTTGAGCCGCTCGCGCACCTGCTCGATGGCCAGTCCCGCGTAGTTCGAGTTCAAGAAGTTGGCCGCCTCCACCAACTGGGACTGCACGTAGTCGCTCTCGGTAAAGATGACGCGGTTTTGCACGTCGCCGTCGGGCGAGACGATGATGACCAGCAGCCGCCGCTCGGACAGGCGCAGGAACTCGATGTGGTGAAAAACCGAGGCACGCCGCGGCGCCATCACGACACCGACGAATTGCGATAGGCTGGACAGCATTTGCGCCGCGCTGGCAATCACCTTTTGCGGCTGCTCGGGCCGGATCTGCACCGTTGGCAGCTGCTCCTTGTGCACCGTGAGCATGGTGTCGACGAACAGCCGGTAGCCCTTGGCTGTGGGCACGCGCCCGGCCGAAGTGTGGGGGCTGGCAATCAACCCCAGTTCCTCCAGGTCGGCCATGACATTGCGTATCGTCGCAGGCGACAATTCAAGGCCCGACGCACGCGAGAGCGTGCGCGAACCGACCGGCTGCCCGTCGGCGATGTAGCGCTCCACCAGCGCCTTGAGCAACAACCTGGAACGATCGTCAAGCATCGAATCATTTTACCGAGGTCACTCCTCCCGCCAGCGCCCGCGCTTCTCGTACCGGTGTATGTGGTCACGCATGCAGGGGACAGTGATGCCGAGCATGTCGGCCAGGATGGCCTGCGTGTACCAGCCACTACGCCAGGCTGCAACGGCTTGAGCGGTGTCCTCGTCGGACAGCGAGCGTTTTCTTCCCCACGTCTTCCCAGCGGCCCGCGCCGCACGTTGCCCAGCAAGGCAGCGTTCCCTGATCAACTCCCTTTCGAACTCCGCAAACGCGGTCAGCAGGTGCAGGAACATGCGCCCCTGCGGCGTGTCGGTCTCTATCGCTTCGGTCAGTGAGCGGAAGCCGACGCCCTTGGCTTTGAGCGCGTCGAACACTTTGACGAAATGGGAGACGGAGCGCGCCAGGCGGTCAAGCTTGTAGACAACGAGCGTATCGCCGGCCTGCAGCTGCAGAAGGAGCTTGTCGAGCTCGGGGCGGTCTTTGACGCCGGAGCGCTTTTCTTCGACGACGTGTTCAATGCCGGCACGCCGGAAGGCCGCGAGCTGCGCGGCAGTGTTCTGTTCGAGCGTTGAGACGCGGGCGTATCCGTAAATGGTCAACTCAGAATAGGCCGGGGTTTTTCCAGCAATGCATTGAGCTCATTCGTTGGACGCGTCGAAGGCGCGCCGCGCGCGGATGAACTCATTGGCGCAATCGACGGTTCCAGGGTTGGAGCGGCAAGGCGGCGATGGTTGGTAGAAGCGTTTCCACCGCGCATCCCGATCTTTCGTTTTGGCGATATGGGCAGCGTGCGCAGCTGCTGCGCGCTGATCCTCAAGCTGTCTGCGCTGCATCTTCTCCTGCTGCGCTGCCGTGTCAACCTGAGGGCGCTGCGGGCGGTAAATCAGCACCGGTGCGGATTCAGGCACGAACGCAGGCGCTGTAACAACCGGATTGGGAGCGATGCGCGGCTTTTTACCGATCAGAAGCTTGTAAGCGGTCACGCACGTGAACGTCAGAGCCGCATAGATCAGAGCTTGCATGTACCAGGGCAGGTTAGAGCCTGGAATATCCGGCGGGCCGGACCCACGATCTGCGGCCTTTTGCGCGACGGACGGGCGCTTCGGTGGCGGCCGCTTTGTTTCGCCGGGTTCTGGCTCGGGGCCGTCTTCAACGTACGTGCGGTATTGCTTCGGGGCATACCAATCTTGCGCACTGCTGTACGTGCCTTTGGCCGCGTTGTAGCGCATGCCCTGGCGCTTCGCGTAGCGTTCGCGATAGTAGTCCCGATCCTCTATTCCCATCCCCCTGCCCTCCTTTGTGACGAAGTGTATTGCAGGCAATTTGTTTATCAAACACGAGGGGCCGCGGCTGCGGTTTCACTGGCATGGCCGCGCTCGGTTCGCTGTCATGTGCGGGCGTGCGGATGCGGCAGGGTTGACCATCACGCGCGGGCCAGGCCAGCAGGGGGCGCGCAGGATGCCATGACTTCCACTGCACGGGGCACGCGCGCGAGCTGGACGGCAACATGGGGCGCTGCCCCATACCCCGGGATCCGAACCGCATTCGTTCCGAGCGCCAGAGCGTGCGGCGCAAGCTTGCCCGCTCTGGCGCTCGTCACTCGGGGCGGCGTAACCATCCCTTTCGCAGGGGCGTCGCCGCGATATTCTCGGGTGCGACCAGGGAAAATACTTAGCATTTATTTTTTTAGTTTTATTGACTTTTTAATTGTCAAGTCTTTTTCATGTTTTATTGAAATAAATATTAATCAATAAGTAATAACACCTATTGTTTATCGGTATGTTCTAGGGTTGATCGTCGTCAGTAGCAGGGTTGGCGGTTCTTCCTGCGGCCGTGGCGGGGGCTCGGGGAACGTACCACCGGCCAAAACGATGGCCGCTTTTCGGGTTCGCGCCCGGCATTCCGCAGTTGGGCGCTCGACGAATTCCCCGACGCTGTCGTAGCAGGCGCAGCGCTCCGCAGATGCGATGCAGCCGGCAAACGCAGGCGCAGCGTCGGGAGCCTGGACAGGGTTCGGCGTGGCCGGCGCCGCAGGGGTGGTGATCGTCGGTGCACCACCCTCGACCTGGGCGGCCGCGACTTTTTCCGCCAGCGGCTTTCCTGCGATGCGCTCGTTGAGCCGCGCATAGGTCGAAGGGCCGAGATAGGCCGCAAAGCCCAGGCCGACCAAGATGAACCAGAGCAGGCCGGGCAGCTTGCGCGGCTGCTTGGTGTGAACTTCCGCGCTTTTGTAAAGCTTGAAGACTTTTTTGTCGTAGCGCCAGGGCGATTTTGTGAACGCCTTGGAATACATCAGAGCACGGCTGCAATGATCCCATTCATACACTACCGCCATCCTGCTATTGCCCAGGCGGCGCACATGCAGATGGCGGTTGACAAGCCCATGCACGTGCCGATCTGTGTTCATGACGTTCTGCGTGATCAGGATGAAATCCACGCCCATATGGCGGTGCGTATCAAGCGCCTGGATATCGTCAGGGACTTTCGAGCCGTTTGCCCTGGGCGGCCATGCTTTTTGATATTCATCAAAGACAATGACGGCCCCAGGCTTGGCCCATTTGTGCCAGTCTCGCAGCCCCTGATTGTCGCCATCGTCAATCAATTCATGATCAATCAGCAGGCCCTTGATATTGGTGTAAATGGTGCGGGGGATTTTCTTAATCTCGCCTTTATCGTCCGTAACATCCACCGTAGCGCCCACCAACGGCAATAACAGCTTTGACACGGTATAAAGCGTTTTCCCGGCCCCGGGCGTGCCCGTGATTACCGTAATCATCCGACGTTTGCCCCCAGGATTTTCGTGGCACTTTGAATTTGCCAAAGCAGCAGTTTTGTTGTGACCGCTCCAAAGATCATGCCCAGGGCGTAGCCGCCACCCGCGTACAAAAACAGATTGAGCATGTCCATGGGAAGGCTATTCACTTGCGACATGACTAGCTGCTTTATCTGATTCACGGCCAGGTCAAAGCCCGTGACAGTCACGACGCTAAAACCCAGTGCGGCCAATATGCGCGCAAGCATGGGTTCCATGAGCGCAAGCAACCATGTGCCCAGTTTCATGCGTCTGCTCTCCCCGGCATTAAGATCATCATTGCCGCGAATGCGGCCACCAGAAGCAGCACTGGGCGGAAATAGGACGAGATATATCCGCAGGTTTGCTGCCAGTCATAGATCAGCATGTTTTTGCCGCCGACCATCGAATAAACATCAGCAGGGCAGGAGCCATTGCCGAAACTGTCTTCTACGTTGTAGCTCACGTTAAAAGTTTTCCGGGGTATCTCGCCCTGGGGACTATCTAGGTCAGCGCACATTAGCGAATCCGGGCGCTTTTCGCAATCGTCTTTCTCCGGTTCGTCAGGCGCGTCTTTTTCCGTGGTTTCGGTTTTGGTCTCAATATTGGTCTGGTTCGTGACGTTGTTAGTGATATTCGTGACAGTCGTTACCGTAGTCTTGTAGGTCACATTCGGGCCGTCATAGGTCAGATCATGGGTCTGTACTTTGGTGGTTTCCTTGGTGCCGCTGTCGGTGCCCGTGGTCGTGCCCGGAGCCGCTTCGGTCGTGGTTCCAGGGGCAAGCTTTACGGGCTCTTGCGTCGTGGTTTGCGCGCCAGGGACAGAGGCCGGCCCCGTGAGTTCAACCGGGCCAGCATCAGCAGTCAAAATGTCGCGCAGGCTGGCGTCTTCCCACATGCCAGCGGTCGCCCTGGCGGCTGATGTCGGCCAACCGCTGCGCGAAGCAATCCAATCCTCAAGAGCCTGCCCAGTTAATTGCCCCCTGCCAGAAGTTGGCGAACAAATCCAACCATCATCACTTTGAACAACATACATACCCGCCGCACAACTAGACACGTTAAGCAATTGATTGGTAGTAAAAACAACCTCATATTTTGTACCCCAATAAGTATAGTAATAGGGGCATTTAAAACTGGGCCTGCCATTACTCTGAACGTCAGAATAACAAGCCCCATCCTCTTTATAAGTAGGGTTATCACGCCGCCAACTATCCATAGCTAATTCAGCCGTCAGATGAGTGGTGTTTTTTGAACCGCTCCACAAACGCCCGTCAGATGGATAGGACGGGATAGATTCATCCTCATATTCACCCACCAAATTACCATCATCATCAAGCCTTAGTCCACTAAGACCATAATCAAGCAAGGCAGAGATGGCAGAACCGGCGACGCCACCAATCGCGCCGCCGACAATTGATCCGCCAATAGGGACAGCTTTTTTAATGGCATCCACCATGCCGCGCGCGACAGAACCCTTATTCAGAGGCATCTTGGCGACAGTATCCACCGTTTTTCCGGTATTACCGAGCGGCAATGTGGCAGTGGTTTTAACAGCCGGACTTGCAGTATCAATGCCCACGTTGCCGGCTACATGGGGCGTACCCAGGCCCGCCGAGCTTGTCACCACCGGCGTGCCGTTGGAGCCATAGCCAACAGTCGTCTTGTTGCCAGCGACTTTTGCCCGAAATGCGTCATAGGCCGACGAACCGCCAGGACTACCCGAGCTGGACGCCCAGGCTAGCGAAAGGCCACCCAAAGCAGTAGCGCAGAGAGCAAGGCGAATTGCAATTCGATAGCGTTTGCCATAAGTCATGACTCGTCAACTCGGAAAAGGTCAAGCAGCCGACGCGCACAAAAGATGACGACAGCAGCGACCAAAAAAAGAGACCACATTGCAGACATGTCCGCAATGTGATCAGGATTGACAGGCGCAGGCTCCACCACCACGGTGACCGTGGAGCCGGTTTCCGTGGGGGTGGAGTCAGGCATTAGAACCAGCCCAGTTTGGTGCCCAGCTTGCGCAAGCCCCAGATCGCTACACCAGCGGCCAGTACCATGCCGATTGCAGCCAGAGCATCGGTTTTGTATTCGGTGACAGCGGTGGACACCTCAGTCGGCAACTCGGCATAGGCCGACGAAACACCGATCAAGGCCAGGGCGGGGACGGCGGCCAGCTTTGCGCCAGCGGTGCGGATTTTTTGGAACATGGTTTTCCTTTCGGAGGATGCGACGGAATAGCCCGTCCCACTGCCCCGCACGCGAGGCAATGAGCCGGGTTATTCGACCGCATCCAACGTCAGATCCACCGGCGTGATCGTGGAGACTTCGCCCGTTTCCTTGTCCGTCGCGCGGAACGGTTTGCGCGAGTAGCCGCCGAGCATCGCCACCACGGTGATTTCGTCGCCGGCCTGGCCGATGCTTGCCTTGGAACGGATCTCAACGGTTTGCGGGCGACTGTACGGGTCAGGAGCGGGCGTCACGATCCGCGTGTAGCGCGTCTTGTCGAAGCGCCGCGTCGCTTCAACGCGGCCCCGGATCAAGACTTGCATCGGGACAGGCTTGGCCGATGGCATAGGGGTTACTGCAGGTGCGTTCATGTGGTTTCTTTCAAGCGGCAAGGCGCATCAAATCCCGGCTGGACAGGTACTCAGGACGGTTCCGCGCCGGGGCACAGCAGAAACGCCGATCAACGCGCAGGGGCGCGAAGTCTTGGATGGCATCGTTTGCGACGATGACCAGATCAGAGCCGCGCCAGCTGATGCCGGACGCCTCAAGCAATTTGCGGTTGCGGTAGAAGGTGGCCTTCGTGTACCGCTCACGGGTTTTTTCGTCGCCGCGCACGGCCATGACTTGCCAGAAGGCATGCAGCACGTGGGCGAGGCGGGCGGGGTGATGGGCGTGCAGCCTTTGCCAAACGGCTTCTTCGGTTCGAACGGTTTCCATGCCTTGTTTCCCTTCTCGCAAAATGCGCTCAATCTCGCTGTCGTGTACCCCGTTCAAGTAGTCGTCGGTCACTTCGGATACGCGGGGGTTTCGTCCGAAGTCATACTGAAATTTGTCGCTGTGGATTTCGACCTCGACGCGCAGGCGGTTGTCTGCAAGGCGCTGCAAGGCCGCGACGCGCTTTTCTGCACGTTCGTGGTTCTGCGCATCCACGCCGTGGATTGCGGTGAAAACCTGGCGGAAAAAGCGCTTGAGCCGGCCCGCGTCGTGAACCTGAAATTCGGGACCTTTGTGATAGAACTTCACGGTGGTCGTCTTGCCCGGGAAATAGCAGCTTTGCTTGGTCTTCATGGCTTTCTTCGAACGACGCGGAAAGCTCAGAAGCTGCATGGAATCGAAGAAGCGCCCCACCTCAGCCGGGGGCAGCGCGAAGACGTTCGCCACGTCCACGCGGTGGACCGTCCACCAGTCGGCAACCGGCAAATCAGTTCCCAAAAGCTCCTCGACCAGCGCAACAAAGTCACGGCATGCGGCCAGGAAGTCAGTGGGCCCACCGTAGACGTTATGGCCCAGGCGGATTTTGTGAACGCTGGCTTCAATGAACAGGTACGGTTCGCAGGGGTGCAAGGCAGTGCGCCCGTTCTTGTCGGACACAAACTCTTCACGCATGGGCTTAACAGAGATCCGGCTGTCCCAGGAGCCGAGCAGTTCGCCGGTGTGCAGTTCGTACAGGATCTGGCCGGATGCGAGATCCAGGCCGGAGCGCAGGACGCATTGCTGCTCAATCCGCTGCATGAGGGACTCATCGATGTAGGGGCTGCGCAGCTTTACGGTGTCGTATGCCATCAGCAGCCCCCAAACCCCGGCGTTTTCTCGTATATGAGACTTTCAGGCGGTGCTACCACGCCCGCCTGAAAAAAAGCGCCCTGCGCGAGCGTCGAAGAAAAACGCCTTCCCGCAGCCGCTTCACGGCTCAGGAAGGCGTGGAAATACAGGTCAGTAGTGGCCTGGCTGATGTAGTCGTGAGCGAATGCGCGAAGGTTTTCTTCGGTCTCGAACAGCCTGCGGTCAGCCCAGGGGCTGCGCTCGGGCTGCTGCATCATCAGTTGGTAGGAGCCGGACAGCAGAACAATGCGTTCTGCCGCGCGGCTCATGGCCCGGGGCGGGGCCGAATACAGGCGGACGGCACTTGCGCTGGTGCTCATGCCTTGGCCTCCTGGCGCTGGGAATTTCGCAGGCTGTCGCGCAGGTTCTGGAGGGCCAGGAAATCAGCAATCGCCATCCAGGCGGCGCGGTTGGCGTCTTCGCGCTGCAGGCGCTGCAGCAGCAGGCCGGATTGGCCGTTGATCTCAACGGGGGCGGGGGTGCTCATGTCAGAACAAGGGGACAGGTCAGCTGCGAAGGTGCCGCCACAGCCGTCACAAATGAACTGAGGATCGGGGGGCAGATGACAAAGCGGCTGCAAGGGATCGAAACCGCAGGTAGGGCACGCACGACTAAAGCTCATGCAAAGCCACTGACCAACCGGATCAGTCAAAAAGACCTGATGCCACAGGTAGGAATGGATGCCCGCCCCCTGCACTGCTGCGGCCGGAGCCGGCAAGCTGTCAACCGCAGGCGCTGCGGCAGGGGGCGGGCAAACGATGACGCTGGAGACGTGCGCGAAACGGCAGAAGTGGCCGTCGTCAGATTCGAGGGCGAGGACGTTGCCGTCAACGCTGCGGACGGTGTAGGGGATGCCTTGGTAGGTGACCTGGGTTCCGCGAATGATGGGGGTGGGGGGCATTGCCGGCTCCTGGAAATGTTGTCGATGTGACAACAATGCGCGGAGCCTAACAGAATGTTGTCAGACAGACAACACGTTTTCACAAATAATGTTTACATACCGTCAACAAGGAGCAACGGACGTGAAAAGCACCATGGATCTACTGGACGAAGCACTCAGCAGAAACACCGCGACGTTCTGGTGTCGAGAACTTGGCGTGAACAGAACCGCATTGGCAGTAGCCAGAGCACGCGGAAGACTCAGCCCGACCATCGCAGGCAACCTAGCACGGTTAATGGGCCTCGACATGGAACGATGGATAGCCGTCGCAGCGATGGAAGCCGAACCAGAGACACGCGGCAAAGCAAAGATCAAAGAACAGATGTCGTTCTGGCGCGAAATTACATCGGTTTAATGATGTAATTTGCGTCGCCATGTCCCTCTTTCGTCACGTTGCCCTGATCGGCAAATACCACAAACCCGGCTCGGGCGAGCCCGCGGCCAAATTGCGCCAGTCGCTGCGCCAGGCGCTGCAGGAGATTGCCGGCTTCGTCACGCAACTGGGCTGCACGCTGACGCTGGAGGCGGAGTCGGCTGCCAACGCCGGCATCACGGACTATCCGGCGCTCGATATCGACGCCATCGGACGCCAGTGCGACGTGGCGCTGGTCGTCGGCGGCGACGGCACGATGCTGGGCGCCAGCCGGCGACTGGCGCGCTACGGTACGCCGCTGGTGGGCATCAACAAGGGGCGGCTGGGCTTTATCACCGACATTGCGCTGGACAACTACCAGCAGGCGCTGCAGCCCATCCTGACCGGCTCCTACGAGGAGGACGTGCGCCCACTGATGCACGCCAGCGTGCTGCGCGGCAGCGAGTGCATGTACGAGGCACTGGCGCTCAACGACGTGGTGGTCAACCGCAGTTCCACCTCGGGCATGGTCGAGCTGCGCATCGAGGTCGACGGCGTCTTCGTCTCCAACCAGCGCGCCGATGGCGTGATCATCGCCTCGCCCACCGGCTCGTCGGCCTACGCGCTGTCGGCCGGCGGGCCGATGCTGCACCCGCGCATTCCCGGCTGGGTGATGGTGCCTATCGCGCCGCACATGCTCTCCAACCGTCCCATCGTGCTGCCCGACGCGCTGGACGTGGTCATCGAGGTGGTCGCCGGCGGCAAGGTCAGCGCCAGCTTCGATATGCATTCGCTCGCGTCGCTGCAGCGCGGCGACCGCGTGCTGGTGCGCCGCTCGGCCTACAACGTGTGCTTTCTGCACCCGCAGGGCTGGAGCTACTTTGCCACGCTGCGCCAAAAGCTGAGCTGGAACGAGGGAGGCTGCTGACCATGGCGCTGGTGCGGGTTGCGCTGCTCGACTTCGTCATCATCGCGCAGCTGGAGCTGGAGCTGCACGGCGGCTTTACCGTGCTCACAGGCGAGACCGGCGCCGGCAAATCCATTCTGATCGACGCGCTGCAACTGCTGTTGGGCGCGCGCGCCGACGCCGCCGTGGTGCGCGAAGGGGCGCAGCGCGCCGACATCAGCGCCGAGTTCGACGCCCTGCCCACCGCGCTGCTGGCCTGGCTTGACGAGGCTGGCATTGCCCGCGATGCCAGCCTGCTGCTGCGCCGCACCATCGACACCCAGGGCAAGAGCCGCGCCTGGATCAACGGCACGCCCGCCACCGCGGCGCAGATGCGTGCGCTGGGCGAACACCTGCTGGACATCCACGGCCAGCACGCCTGGCAAAGCCTGACGCGCGCCGATGCGGTGCGCGAGCTGCTGGACGCCTACGCCGGCGCATCGGATCAGGGCACGCAAACCCTGTGGCAGCAATGGCGCGCAGCACGCGGCGCGATGGAGCGCGCGCGCAGCGCACAGGACGGCCTGCAGACCGAGCGCGAGCGCCTGCAATGGCAGATCGGCGAGGTGGACAAGCTGGCGCCCCAGGCCGACGAGTGGGACGAGCTCAACGCCCAGCACGGGCGGCTGTCCAATGCACAGGCGCTGATCGATGCAGCGCAGGGCGCGCTCGACGCGCTACGCGGCGAGGATGACGACGCGCGCGGCGCCGGCGCACTCGACGCCCTGCACCACGCGCAGCACCTGCTGCAAGACCAGGCCGCCATCGACACCGAACTGGCTGCGCTGGCCCAGGTGCTGGCCAGCTGCATCGACGAGGCGGCGGACGCCGCGCATTCGCTGCAGTCCTACCTGCGGCGCACCGCACCCGACCCGGCACAGCTGCAGGCGCTCGACGATCGCCTGGCGCAGTGGATGGCGCTGGCGCGGCGCTACAAGCGCACGCCGCAGGAACTGCCCGCGCTGCTGGCCGACTGGAAGGCGCAGCTACAAACCCTTGACGATGCAACCGACCTTGGCGCGCTGCAGCGCGAAGCGGCGCACGCCGAGCAGGCCTACCGCCAGGCCGCGCGCGCGCTCACCCAGCAGCGCAGCCAGGCCGCGCCCCGGCTGGCGCGCGCCATCACCGAGGCCATGCAGGATCTGGGCATGCCGGGCGGACGGTTCTTCGTGCAGGTCGAGCCCACCGAACCCGGCCCCAGCGGCTGCGACCAGGTGCTGTTCCTCGTCAGCAGCCATCCGGGCATGACGCAGCGCCCCATCGCCAAGGTGGCCTCGGGCGGCGAGCTGTCGCGCATCGCGCTGGCCATCTCGGTCACCACCAGCGAACTGGGGCAGGCACCCACATTGATCTTCGACGAGGTCGACTCGGGCGTCGGCGGCGCCGTCGCGCAGAGCGTGGGCCGGCTGATGCACAAGCTGGGCCGGGCACGCCAGGTGCTGGCCGTCACCCACCTGCCGCAGGTGGCCGGCTGCGCCGACCACCATCTGGTCGTGGCCAAGGAGCGCCACAGCGACCACACGACCAGCAGCGTGCGCGTGGCGCTGCACGAAGAGCGCGTGGGCGAGCTGGCACGCATGCTCGGCGGCGAGCAAATCACCGATACCACGCTGGCACACGCGCGGGAGATGCTGATGACCGGCGCAGCACCCGCACCCGCCAGGTCGGCACGCAACCGAAAGAAGGCAGACCATGGCGCTTGAGATCGTGATCATCACGGGCATGTCCGGCTCCGGCAAATCGGTGGCGCTGCACGCGCTGGAGGACGCCGGCTACTACTGCGTCGACAACCTGCCGCCCGAGCTGCTCACCGCCTTCGTCGCGCTGGAGCACCAGCACCATGGCAACCGTGTCGCCATCGCCATGGACGTGCGCAGCGCCACGTCGCTGCCGCAGCTGCCGCAACAGCTGGCGCAGTTGCGCAGCCAGGGCGTCGACCTGCGCCTGCTGTTTCTGGATGCGGGCAACGACACGCTGGTGCGCCGCTTCTCCGAGACGCGTCGGCGCCATCCGCTGTCGCGCGCCATGCTCAGCGACGGCCAGCACGCGCTGCTGCAGACCATCGAGTTGGAGCGCGAGCTGCTGGCCGAACTGCGAGAGGCCTCGCACGTCATCGACACCAGCATGATCCGCGCCTCGCAGCTGGAGGGCTACGTCAAGGGCCTGATGGCCATCCCGCCCGGCCGCATGACACTGGTGTTCCAGTCGTTCGCTTTCAAACGCGGCATTCCGCTGGACGCTGACTACGTATTCGATGTGCGCATGCTGCCCAACCCCCACTACGAGACCACGCTGCGCGAGCTGACCGGGCGCGACGCTCCCGTCATCGACTTTCTGCGCCAGCACGCCGAGGTGGCGCGCATGCAGGCCGACATCACGCAGTTTCTGGATCAGTGGCTCGACGCGCTGGAGCGCAACCACCGCAGCTACGTCACCGTGGCCATCGGCTGCACCGGCGGCCAGCACCGCTCGGTCTACCTGGTCGAGCAGCTGGCCGCGCACTACATCAGCCGCTGGACCGTGCTGCGCCGCCATCGCGAGCAGGACGGCCGCTGAAACGATCCGATCCGGCAGCAGCCGCCGCCCCATGGCCGCGTCACTGCGCGGGCGCGCCGCCCCCGCCGTGGTCGATGATCACCTTGTCCGGCTCCTGCATCAGCGGCGTGTTGGTGCCGCAGGCCGCATTGACCTGGGCAATCGCGGCGTTGACGCGCATGCATTTCTCGTCCTGCGAGATCGTGCGGATGCCGGAGACGAATTGCAGCTCCTTGCGCGCATCCTTGCAGGCGGGCGAGTCGGCCGGCAGCGGCGCCCTGGCTTGCGATTGCTGAGCCTGCCCTAATTGCATCCGGGATTCCTGCTCCAGCGCACGCTGGCGGTATTTTCTCTCCTGCGCCTGGGCCGCCGCACTGCGCTCCCGCTCGATGTCATCGGCGGATCGTTGCCCCTCCAACAGATCCTGCGTCGAAGCCGCACCGCAAGGCGCGTCGGCATAGCGAACCTGTTCTTGCGCATCGGTGCATTTGTAGACCTGGGCCATGGCATGGGGCGATGTCCACGACACGGATGCGCCCGTCACCACGGTAACTCATGCGATGCGCTCCAATAGCCTGCGCACGGCCGCCGGCAGCCCCAGCACCGGCCACTGCTCTGCGTCGAACCAGCCTTCGCCGTCTCCCGCATGTTCGCCGTACAGCGGCGCATGCGGCTCGGTCACGCCGCACGGCCCGTCGCTTACGAGAACCGGATGCAAATGCAGGTCGCGGTGGGTCAGTACATGCACAAAGGCCGGCAAATCCTGCGCGCGGGCCGTCAGTTCCTGTTCACCCAACGCCACCAGCAGCGCCTGGCGATCATCAAACACCGGTGGGCAATACAGCCCGGCCCAGATGCCGCTGTCGGGGCGGCGCTGCAGCCAGATGCGCCCCGCGCCGTCACGGCGCAGCAGCAGCCACCAGCTTTGCACACTGCGCTTGAGCTTGCGCGTGCGCACCGGATAGCGCTCGGGCTCGCCCTGCCGGTAGGCCACGCACAGCGCCTGCACCGGGCATTGCGTGCAGCGCGGCGCACGCGGCAGGCAGATGCCGGCGCCCAGATCCATCAGCCCCTGGGTGTAGCGCGGCATGGTCTCGGCGAGTTGCTGGTGCGGCAGCAGCGCGTCGGCCTGCAGCCACAGCGCGCGCTCGTTTGCCGCCTGCGCCAGGTCGGCGTCAAAGCCCAGAACGCGGGTGAGCACGCGCCGCACGTTGGCATCCAGAATCGCCACCCGCTCGCCAAAGCAGAATGCGGCAATCGCCGCGGCGGTCGAGCGGCCTATGCCCGGCAGCTGCGCCAGCTCCTGCGCGCTGCGCGGGAATGCACCGCCATGCTGCACCACGACGATCTGCGCGCAGCGGTGCAGGTTGCGCGCGCGGCTGTAGTAGCCCAGGCCGCTCCACAGCGCCAGCACCTCGTCCTGGCTGGCGGCTGCAAGCGCCCGCACGTCAGGAAAGCGCTGCATGAAGCGCTCGAAATAGCCCAGCACCGTGGCCACCTGGGTTTGCTGCAGCATGATTTCGGAGAGCCAGACTGGGTAAGGCTCGCGCGTGGCCTGCCACGGCAGGTGGTTGCGTCCATGCGTGCGCTGCCAGCGCACGACCAGCGCTGAAAAATCCTGCGGCGCACTCATGCCGGCAGCTGCATCGGGACGGTGACGTCGAAGTCGACACCCGGCTCCCTGGCCGGTGCCTGCGTCGGCAGTTTGTCGCGCGGCGGCATCGGCGGCAGCTGCGGCCCCTGCATCAGCTGCAGCTGCACGGTCATCTCCTGCAGCTGCGCCTGGGTCTTCCACAGCAGGGCCTGCGCCTGTTCCAGCTGCGCCAGGCGCTCGACCAGGCCGCCCGCGGCCTGCTGGATGCGATCCACGGCCTCGATGCGGCGAGCGAAATTGCGCTTGCGCTCGCGCATCTGCACATCGAGCTGCGCCGTAGCGGCCTTGCCCCAGGCCTGCAGGTCGGTGGCTGCGGCCTCGAACACGGTGCGCAAGCGCAGCTCCAGCGCCCGCAGCAGGCGCTGCACGAACTGCGGCTGCGCCAGGCGCAGCGCACTGCCCATGCCCACGTATTGCAGATGGCGCTGGCGTATGCCTTCGAGCTCATCCACATGAGCGGCCAGCGGCGGCAGCGCCGGCGCCTGCAGCGAAAAGCCGAACTCGGCATTGAGCTGGCCAAACGTGCCGCCCAGCATGTCGTGGATCTCCTGCGCCGAGCCCTGCAGCGCCTGCAGCTGCGCGTGCAGCGCGTCGAAGGTCTCGTCGTACACCTTGCGCACGCCCAGTTTGAGCCCCTTGCCCTGCAGCGCCGTGGACAGCGCCAGCAGCCGCGTCTTGACATGGCGCGGCCCCAACTGGCGAAACAGCGGGTGCAGCATCTTGAGCAGGACGGCGCGCAGCGCGGAGATCTTGGCCGCGCTGGCGTCGAATTCGCGCTGCTCCTGCTCGATACGCCTGCGCATCGCGCCAATCACCGTGCTGTTCTTGCCCTTCAGGCTGCCCAGTTCCAGCACCTGTTCGTCCAGGTCGCGGCGGCGCACGTTGATCAGGCGCGTGACCTCCTCGTGCAGGCCCGCCAGATCGCGCGCCACCATGGCGTGCAGGATTTCCTGGCGCCGCGCAAGCAGGCTGTCGGTCAGCGCCTGCTCCAGCTGCGCAATGCCGCTGGCGCGCAACAGCACGTCGTCGCGGCCAATCTTGGCCAGCAGCGCCTTGTGCGCCGACACCGGCACCACCCGCTGCGCCGGCATGCCCAGCATGTGCGCGCTGGAGCTGCACTGGCGCTCCACCTGCTCCTGCACCTGCGCGGGCGAGCGCAGCGCGTCCCACAGCGTGTCGATCTTGTTGAGCACGACCAGGCGCGTCTCGCTAGCGTCCTCGGTCACGCCCAGGTGGTTGCGCCAGATCGCCAGGTCAGAGCGCGTCACGCCCGTGTCCGCGCCCAGGATGAACACCACCGCGTGCGCCTGCGGAATCAGGTTGATCGTCAGCTCGGGCTCGGCGCCCACGGCGTTGAGCCCCGGCGTGTCCAGGATCACCAGCCCTTGCTTGAGCAGCGGATGCGGGATGTTGATGATGGCGTGGCGCCACATCGGCACCTCGACCAGGCCGTCGCTGCCGCGCACCGGGTTGTCGTCGCCGCCGGCGTCGTCCCAGAAGCCCAGAGCCCGCGCCTCGTCGATCGAGACGCGGCGCACCTGCGCGACCATCTCCAGCGCCTGCGCCATCTGCACCGCATCATCCACCTGCAGGTCGACGCGCTCCCAGGCCTGGGCATTGAGCCTCCACTCGGCCAGGCCGGGCGCCTGCAGCCGCGTGCGGATCGGCAGCAGCCGCAGGCAGGCGGGCAGGTCGCGGTCATAGCCGATCTCGGTCGGGCACATCGTCGTGCGCCCGGCGCTGGCCGGCATGATGCGCCGGCCGTAGTCGGCAAAGAACAGCGCGTTGATCAGCTCGGACTTGCCGCGTGAGAACTCGGCGACGAAGGCCACCAGAATCTTGTCGCCCTTGAGCTGCTCCTGCAGCAGGCGCAGGCGCTCCTCGACCGAGGCGTCCATCAGCTCATGCACGCGCAACCACTGCGTCAGCTGCGCCAGATGGCGCACGAAAGCACGCCTCCAGGCGCCATGCTGGCTGAAACGCTGGTCAAAAGGGTTTTGCACGGCACTCCCCGGGAGACGATGAATTAACCATTGGTAACGCTTGTAGCGGCGATCGTAGCACCGCCCCGGCAAAAACCGCCGCGCGTCACGCCACGTCGCAGCAAAGCGGCAACGGCGCGGCCTCAGCGCTGGCAGCGCGGGCAGAAATAGGTGCTGCGCTGGCCCTGGCGCAGCGCCTGGACCGCCGTTCCGCACACCCGGCAGGGCTGGCCTTCGCGCCCGTAGACCTGGGCCTGCAGCTGGAAATGCCCGGCATTGCCGTCGATTCCCGAGAAGTCGCGCAGCGTGCTGCCGCCCTGGCGCACCGCCTGCGCCAGCACCTGACGAATGGCCGCGTGCAGGCGCGCGGCGCGCGGCGCGCTGATCGAGCACGCCGGCGCCGTCGGGCGAATGCCTGCGACAAACAGCACCTCGGACGCATAGATGTTGCCCACGCCGACGACCAGCCGCCCCGACAGCAGCAGCTGCTTGATCGCCTGGCGGCTGGCGCGCAGACCGGCGCGAAACCGCGCCAGGTCGAAGTCCCCGCCCAGCGGCTCCATGCCCAGGCCGTCCAGCAGCTTGTGCGCGCGCGCGTCCTGCGGGCCCTCGGCATACAGCACGGCGCCAAAGCGGCGCGGGTCGTGCAGGCGCAGCGAGCCGTGGTCGGTCTGCATCTCGAAGTGGTCGTGCACGCCGGCGGGCGACAATTGCGGGGCAAAGCGCAGGCTGCCCGACATGCCCAGATGAATGAGCAGCAGGCCTTCGCTCAGGTCGATCAGCAGGTATTTGCCCCTGCGGCGCAGCCCCTGCACGCGCAGGCCCACGAGTCGCTCGGGCGCCACGCCCAGCGGCCAGCGCAGGGGCTTTCCCAGGCGCACCTGGGTGATGCGAGCGCCGGTCAGGCTGGGAGCCAGGCCCTGGCGCGTGACCTCGACTTCGGGCAGTTCAGGCATGCGGTGTTTGACTCTTGGAGCGGGTTTGCTTCGATTATTATGGGCCGATGGTGTCCCTGTTCGAACTGCGCCTGCCCCGCCTGACCACCGCCGTTGCCCTGGCAGCCTTGTGCATGGCGAGCGCCGCCAGCGCACAACCGGGCCATCAGCCGCAGACCGCCGATCTGCCGCCACCGGCGCAGGCTGCGGACGACGAAGACGCAGCCGCCGAGCTCACGGCCGAGCTGTTCTATGAAATCCTGCTCGGCGAGATGACCACCAGCCGCGGCGATCCCGGCCACGGCTTCGCCCTCATCCTGGACGCCGCCCGGCGCAGCGGCGACGCCCGGTTGTACCGCCGCGCCACCGACATTGCGCTGCAATCGCGCTCGGCCGAGTCGGCACTGATCGCGGTGCGCGCCTGGCTGCAGGCCAAGCCCCATTCGCACGACGCCAACCGCTACCTGCTGCGGATTCTGGTCGCGCTCAACCGCGTGGCCGACACGACCGAGCCGCTGCAGCGCGAGCTGAACCACGCCAGCGCGGCCGACCTGCCGACGCTGATCCGCGCCCTGCCCTTTCTCTATGCGCGCGTGAGCGACAAGGGGCTGGCCGCGCAGGTGATAGAGCAGGCGCTGGCCGACCGCCTGGACGACCCACTGCTGGGCCCGCCCGCGTGGGTGGCCATCGGGCGGCTGCGCCTGGCTGGCGGCGACCTGGACGGCGCGCTCAGCGCGGCCCGCCTGGCCCAGTTGCTCAACGCCCGCGACGACGCCACCGGCGCGCTGGCCCTGCAGCTGCTCGAACGCGGCGTGCGCGAAGCCGACCCGCTGCTGCAGCGCTACCTGGCCGGGGGCCCCGAGCCCGAAATCCGCATGGGCTACGCCCGCCTGCTGGTCGATGGCGGCCAGCAGGCCCAGGCGCAGCAGCAGGTGCAGACCACCACGCGCGAGCACCCCGAATACACCCAGGCCTGGCTGGTGCTGGCCTCGCTGCAACTGCAGCAAGAGCAGCTGGAGGCCGCACGCACCAGCGTGGATCGGCTCATGCAGTTGCTGCACGACCAGCCCGAATCGGGCCAGCGCCAGCAAAGCCTGGATCAGGCACTGCTGATGCTCTCGCGCATCGACGAAAAACGCGGCGACTACGGCCAGGCCGAGCGCTGGCTCGACCAGATCCCCGACGGCGGCATGCGCCTGGACGTGCAGGCACGCCACGCCGCCATACTGGCGGGCCAGGGACGGATCGACGCGGCGCTGGCGTCCATCGACGCCGTGCCCGCCGAAACCAGCACCGAAGAGCGCCAGAAGCTGCAGGCCCAGGCGCAGTTGCTGCGCGATGCAGGTCGCTACGAGCAGGCCTACCAGGCGATCTCGCGGGCGGCGGCACTGGCGCCGCGCGACAACGACCTGGCCTACGAGCAGGCCATGCTGGCCGAAAAAGCCGGCCACAGCGCGCAGATGGAAGCCCTGCTGGGCCAGATCATCGAGCGAGCGCCCGACTACCACCACGCACTCAACGCGCTGGGCTATCTGTGGGCCGACCGCGGCGAAAAGCTGCCGCAGGCGCGCGCGCTGATCGCCCGCGCGCTGGCGCAGGCCCCGGACGACCCCTTCATCACCGACAGCATGGGCTGGGTCGAATTCCGTCTGGGCAACCACGCACAGGCGCTGGAGCTGCTGCAGCGCGCCTTTGCCGTCCAGGCGGACGCCGAGATCGCCGCCCACCTGGGCGAGGTGCAATGGGCGCTGGGCCAGCGCAGCGAGGCGCTGGCCACCTGGCGCAAGGGCCTGCGCCTGGACAAGAACAACACCACCTTGCGCGCCACGATCAAGCGCCTGGGAGCGCGGCCTTGAGCGCCGCGGCCCTGGCAGGCTCATCGCGAGCCCCCACACAGCGCCAGCGCCTGCACCTGGTGGCCGGCCTGACGCTTCTGCTGGCCGGCTGCGCGCAGCCTTTGCCAGCGCCCGCGCCCATTGCCAACTACTGGAGCGGGCGGCTGGCGCTGCAGGTGCAGGACGCGCCCTCGCAGTCCTTTCATGCCGGCTTCGAGCTGACGGGCCAGGCCGACGCGGGCACGCTCACCCTCCTCAACCCGCTGGGCAACCTGCTGGCGCTGCTGCGCTGGAACGCCTCGGGCGCGCTGCTGCAGCAGGGCGAGCGCCAGGAGCGCTACGCCTCGCTGCAGGCGCTCACGCAGGAGCTGACCGGCACGGCGCTGCCCGTGGCCGCGCTGTTCGACTGGCTGGCCGGACACACCGGCGTGCAGGCCTCGGGATGGCAGGTCGATCTGAGCGACTACGCGCGCGGGCGCATCGTCGCCACGCGCACCTCCCCCGCACCCCAGGCGCAGTTGCGCATCGCGCTCGAACGCTGACCCGCCGCCGCCCACTCCTGCCGCCATGCTCTCGCTGTACGACGTACCGGCCCCGGCCAAGCTCAACCTGTTCCTGCACATCACCGGGCGGCGCGCCGATGGTTACCACCTGCTGCAATCGGTCTTCATGCTCATCGATTGGTGCGACACGCTGCATTTCGAGCGCCGCGCAGGCGGCCACATTACTCGGGAAGACCTGGCCGAGCCACTGCCCGCCGACGACCTGTGCCTACGCGCGGCACGCGCGCTGCAGGCCGCCAGCGGCTGCAGCCACGGCGCACACATCGGCGTGCTCAAGCGCATCCCGGCCCAGGCCGGGCTGGGCGGAGGCTCGTCGGACGCGGCCACCACGCTGCTGGCGCTCAACCGCCTGTGGAACCTGGGCCTGACGCGCGATCAGTTGCAGGCCATTGGCGTCACGCTGGGCGCGGACGTACCCTTCTTCCTGGGACGAGGCAGCGCCTGGGTCGAGGGCATTGGCGACGTGGTGCAGCCGCTTGCGCCCGATCATGCGCTGGAGCCTTCGCGCTTCGTCATCGTCAAGCCCCAGGCCGGCCTGCAGACGCAGCAAATTTTCTCGCACCCGCTGCTCAAGCGCGATTTTGATCATGCTACAATCGCAGGCTTCGCTGATGCACACCGCCAGGCGCCTTACGCGTTTGGCACCAATGCACTGCAACCCGCCGCCCAGGCACTGTGCCCCGAGATTGCCCAAGCCATCGCATGGCTGCAGTCGCAAAGGCTTAAGCCACGGATGACGGGATCAGGCAGTGCGGTGTTTGCAAGGCTGTCGCATGATTTTGATTTGCCCACCGACCTCTCTCGATGGCAAGTAAAAATATGCGATAATCTGACGCTTCATCCGCTGGCGGATTGGACGCCAGACCAGGGATAAAGGTTGATTACCCGCGGTGATCAACCTGTGTAGGGGAGTAGCCAAGTCGGTTAAGGCACCGGATTTTGATTCCGGCATGCGAGGGTTCGAATCCTTCCTCCCCTGCCAAATCTTGTTTTCCACGCGGAAATCAAATTCAAACGGCTGAGTTGCTCATGCAGACCAATCACTCGGATTTCATGGTTTTCACGGGCAATGCCAACCCGGTTCTTGCTTCGGAAATTGCCTACCACCTGGGCACCACGCTGGGCGCCATCGACGTAGGGCGCTTCTCGGACGGTGAGGTCACCGTCGAAGTCAAGCAGAACGTGCGCGCCCGCGACGTGTTCGTCGTGCAGTCGACCTGCGCGCCGACCAACGAGAACCTGATGGAACTGCTCATCATGATCGACGCGCTCAAGCGCGCCTCGGTCGAGCGCATCACCGCCGTCATCCCCTACTTCGGCTACGCCCGCCAGGATCGCCGCCCGCGCTCGACGCGCGTGCCGATCTCGGCCAAGGTCGTGGCCAACATGCTGCAGGCCGTCGGCGCCAACCGCGTGCTGACCATGGACTTGCACGCCGACCAGATCCAGGGCTTCTTCGACATCCCGGTCGACAACATCTACGCATCTCCCGTGCTGCTGGGCGACCTGAACCAGAAGAAATACGAGAACCTGATCGTGGTCAGCCCCGACGTCGGCGGCGTGGTGCGCGCCCGTGCGCTGGCCAAGCAACTGGGTTGCGATCTGGCCATCATCGACAAGCGCCGCCCCAAGGCCAACGTGTCCGAAGTCATGCACGTGATCGGCGACATCGACGGACGCAACTGCGTGATCATGGACGACATGATCGACACCGCCGGCACGCTGGTCAAAGCGGCCGAGGTGCTCAAGCAGCGCGGTGCGCAAAAGGTCTATGCCTATTGCACGCATCCGATTTTCTCAGGCCCGGCCATCGACCGTATCTCCAACGGCACCGCTCTCGACGAGGTCGTGGTCACCAACACCATTCCGCTGAGCGAGGCGGCGCGCGCCTGCTCCAAGGTGCGCCAACTGTCGGTCGCCCCGCTGATGGCGGAAACCATGAAGCGCATCGCCAGCGGCGCTTCGGTCATGAGTCTGTTCTCGGAGCTGAACTGATCCGCGTGCGCCTGCACGCAGCCAGCAGCTTCGCGAACATATCCCCCGCCCTGCTCCGTTCGGCGCAGGGCTTTTTCAAGCACAGGGGCCGCACTGGTCGCGGTCGGCCTCATCAGGAGTGAAACCATGAAATTCGTCGCTTTCGAGCGCGCCAAGCAAGGCACGGGTGCGAGCCGCCGCCTGCGCATCACGGGCCGCGCCCCGGGCATCGTCTACGGCGCCGGTGCCGAGCCCAAGATGATCGAGCTGGATCACAACGCCCTGTGGCACGCGCTCAAGAAGGAAGCCTTCCACTCCAGCATCCTGGACATGGAACTGGACGGACAGACTACCAAGGTGCTGCTGCGTGACACGCAATACCACCCCTTCAAGCAGCAGGTGCTGCACGTGGACTTTCAGCGCGTGGACGACAAGACCCGCGTGCACCTGAAGGTGCCGCTGCACTACGAAGGCCTGGAGCAGTCGCCCGCCGTCAAGGACGAGGGCTGCACCGTCACGCCGCTGATCCATGAGCTGGACGTGATGTGCATGCCTTCGCAGCTGCCCGAGTTCCTCTCGGTCGACCTGAGCCAGCTGACCAGCAAGACCGCACCTGGCGTGCAATCGGTCAAGCTGCCCCACGGCGTGAAGGCCATCGTGCGCGGTGCCAACAAGAACCCGGCGCTGATTTCGATCAAGCTGCCCGAGGTGGTGATCGACGCCGCGGCCGCCGCTGCGCCGGCCCCTGCGCCCGCCAAGAAGGGCAAGAAGTAATTCCTGCCCCGCGCGCACCGGCCGTCCTGGCCGTGTGCGCTCCCCGCCAATGGCCCGCCGCGTGCGGGCCATTGGCGTTTCTGATTGGCAGGATTCGAATCACCCGCATTGGCTGCGGCGGGCAAGCTACCACGGTCACCAGCAGTCGCTCGGTGAGGGCGGGCATGTTGGAGCGTCGATTAAAGCGCCAGGCAAAGGCCGCTTCAAGCGCCTCTTCTGAATACATCAGGATGCGGGCAGCACAATAGCTGGCTGCAAAGCAAGAAAGGGCAGCCTTGTGGACTGCCCTTTTCATTTGGTGCCGCTTGTCCGAATCGAACGGACGACCTACGGTTTACAAGACCGTTGCTCTACCAACTGAGCTAAAGCGGCATATTCATTCTTCTCTTGCTCAAACCGTGTTTGACCTGCCTCTACCGTCTGCACACTACTCGCCAAAAACCTTGCCCTGCATTACACCCGAACCTGATGCCAAACAATCGAGTGCCGCTAGAGGACGGGTGTCCCACTAACTGGGCCAAGCCGGTAATTCTAGTGGGCAAACGCATCTACTTTTGCTGCAGATAGGCATTTATCCACTTCGCGGCGCATTATTTGATTCTTCTCAGCGATGGCCTGCCTGGAGTCGTACCAGGTGCAGTCGGCGCCGGATCCGGGGGATTCTGCGGCGCCTCGGTTCCGCCGTCGCTCACACTGGGTACGCTGGTCAGTGGCGATTCACCGGGGGCCGCATTTGCTGCGGCCGCGCCAGCCATCGCGTCCGGCTGGGCCGGCTCGACCGGAAACGCCATGCCCTGGCCGTTCTCGCGCGCATAAATCGCGGCGACACGCCCCACGGGAACCATGATGTCGTGCGGCCGGCCACCAAAGCGCGCCTTGAAAGCGATGAATTCATTGCCCAACTGCAGGCTTTGGGTCGCGTCGTAGCTGATGTTGAGCACGATTTCGCCATCGTGGACGAAATCGTGTGGCACCTGCACTGAATCGTCTGCATGCACGACGAGGTAGGGCGTCAGGCCATGGTCGGTGCACCATTCATGCAGGGCACGAATGAAGTACGGGCGCGTTGAGGGTTGATCCTGGGCTGTCATGGTCTCGTCGGGGCGTGCGGTCTCAGCGGTGCGATGGCCGGGCCATCACTTGCGCATGACTTTTTCGGAAGGCGTCAGCGCCTCGATGTAGGCCGGGCGCGAGAAGATGCGCTCGGCGTACTTGAGCAGCGGCGCGGCGTTCTTGGACAGTTCGATGCCATAGTAGTCTAGGCGCCACAGCAGCGGCGCGATGGCAACGTCGAGCATCGAGAAGCCCTCGCCCAGCATGTACTTGTTCTTGAGGAATACCGGCGCCAGCTGCGTCAGGCGCTCGCGGATGTGGGTGCGCGCCTTCTCCAGGGCCTTTTCATTGCCCTTGCTGTTGCGCGACTCCAGCGTGTGCACGTGCGTGAACAGCTCTTTCTCGAAGTTCAGCAGGAACAGGCGCACGCGCGCGCGGTCGACCGGGTCGCCCGGCATCAGCTGCGGATGCGGAAAGCGCTCGTCAATGTACTCGTTGATGATGTTGGATTCGTACAGGATCAGATCGCGCTCGACCAGGATGGGCACCTGGCCGTAGGGATTCATCACGCCGATGTCCTCGGGCTTGTTGTACAGGTCCACATCGCGGATTTCAAAATCCATGCCTTTTTCGAACAGGACGAAACGGCAGCGATGGGAGAAGGGGCAGGTCGTGCCCGAATAAAGCACCATCATGGTGAAGAGCTCCTAAAAGTCAAAAGAGTGGGTGCGCAATTCGCACCCACTCTGTTCAGGCACGACGGCGCGCGCGGGCGCCGTGTGTACGGTGATGCTTACTTGACGTCCTTCCAGTACGCGGCGTTGAGCTTCCAGGCGATGAAGGTGAAGAGCGCCAGGAAGATCAGTACGCCGACACCGATGCGAATACGCGTGTTCTGGACGGGCTCGCCCATCCATTGCAGGTAGTTGACCAGGTCGCCGACGGCATGGTCGTATTCCTGGGCAGACATCGTGCCGTCGCTGATCTGCTCCCAGCCCTTGAACACCTGTTCGATCTGGCCATCGGCGGCCTTCTTCTCGTCGAACAGCGCACGGCGCTCGCCTTGCAGCTGCCACAGCGCATGGGGCATGCCTACGCTGGGGAAGGCCAGGTTGTTCCAGCCTGTGGCCTTGGTGCCGTCGCGGTAGAAGGTACGCAGAAAGGTGTACAGGTAATCGGCGCCCGAGCCACCACTTCCGGCACGCGAACGCGCGATCACCGTCAGGTCGGGCGGATTGGCGCCAAACCAGTCCTTGGCCTGTTTGGGGTTGATCGCGGCGACCATGGTCTCGCCGATCTTGTCGGTCGTGAACAGCAAGTTGTCCTTGATCTGCTGCTCGGTCAGGCCAATGTCGGTCAGGCGGTTGTAGCGCATGAACGCGGCCGAGTGGCAGCCCAGGCAGTAGTTGACGAACAGCTTGGCGCCGTTTTGCAGCGACGCCTGGTCGGTCACGTTCACGGGCGCCTTGTCCCAGTGCATTCCCCCTTCGGAGGCCTGCACGCCTGCGACCAGGCCCAGTGCTGTGATCAGCGTCAGAATGAGTTTTTTCATTGTTGTTCTCCGGCTCAGTGGGGCTTGAAGGTCACGCGCTCGGGCACGGGCTTGGGCGTGCCCAGCTGGCTCCACCAGGGCATGAGCAGGAAGAAGCCGAAGTAGAACAGCGTACCGACTTGCGAGACGCGCTCGCCCACCGGCGACGGCGGCTGGATGCCCAGGTAGGCCAGGATGACGAACCACACGACGAAAGCGGCGTAAACCCACTTGTGCCAGCTTGGGCGGTAGCGGATGGAGCGTGCGGGACTGTGATCCAGCCAGGGCAGGAAGAACAGGATGACGACCGCGCCGCCCATGACCACGACGCCCCAGAACTTGGCGTCGATGAGCAGCATCAGCGCGATCACGACAGCCGCACCGACGACGGACGCAGCCTTGAAGATGCCCGGTGCCTTGACCAGACCCAGCAGGCCGCCCAGGCCGACGCAGACGATCAGCGCATACACCATCTCGCTGGTGATGGCGCGCAGCATCGAGTAATACGGCGTGAAGTACCACACCGGGGCAATATGGTTGGGCGTCTGCAGCGGATCGGCCGGGATGAAGTTGTTGTATTCCAGGAAGTAGCCACCAGCCTCGGGTGCAAAGAACACCACGGCCGAGAACAGGAACAGGAAGACGCACACGCCCAGGATGTCATGCACCGTGTAGTAGGGGTGGAAGGGGATGCCGTCCAGCGGATGGCCCTTGTCGTCCACGGGCTTGCCCGGGCCCTTGATTTCGATGCCGTCGGGATTGTTCGAGCCCACGTCGTGCAGCGCCAGCAGGTGCGCGACGACCAGGCCCAGCAGCACCAGCGGCACCGCGATCACATGGAAGCTGAAGAAGCGGTTGAGCGTTGCGTCGCCAACCACATAGTCGCCACGGATCAGAATGGCCAGATCAGGGCCGACGAAGGGAATCGCCGAGAACAGGTTCACGATCACCTGCGCACCCCAGTACGACATCTGGCCCCAGGGAAGCAGGTAGCCCATGAAGGCCTCGGCCATCAACGCCAGGAAGATGGCGCAGCCAAAGATCCAGACCAGCTCGCGCGGCTTGCGGTACGAACCGTACATCAGGCCGCGGAACATGTGCAGGTAGACGACGATGAAGAAGGCCGATGCACCGGTGGAGTGCATGTAGCGGATCAGCCAGCCCCAGGGCACGTCGCGCATGATGAACTCGACCGACGCGAAGGCCTTCTCGGCGTCGGGCTTGTAGTTCATCACCAGAAAGATGCCGGTGACGATCTGGATCACCAGCACCAGCAGTGCCAGCGAGCCGAAGATGTACCAGATGTTGAAGTTCTTCGGAGCGTAGTACTCCGACATGTGGACCTTGTAGGCGTCGAAGGCCGTCGGGAAACGGTTTTCCAGCCAGTTCATCGTTTTCGCGCCCGCCGAAGCGTTGGGCGAAATTTCCTTGAATTCGCGGTAGGCAGCCATGTGGTTCTCCCTCAAGCCTTCTTGTCTTCACCGATCAGGAGCTTGGCGTCCGACAGGTACATGTGCGGAGGTACCGGCAGATTGTCCGGCGACGGCTTGTTCTTGAACACGCGGCCGGCCATGTCAAAGGTCGAGCCGTGGCAGGGGCAGAGCCAGCCACCCGGCCAGTCGTTGGGCAGCGAGGGCTGCGGCCCGGGCGTGAACTTGTCCGTCGGCGAGCAACCCAGGTGCGGACAGATACCAATCACGACCAGGAACTCGGGCTTGATCGAGCGCCATTCATTCTGTGCATAGGGCGGCGTGAACTCGTCCGGGTGGCGCAGCGACTCGGGGTCGGCCAGCTCGCTGTCGTGCTTGGCCAGGTCATCGATCTCTTCCTTGGTCCGACGAACAATCCATACCGGCTTGCCGCGCCACTCGACGGTCAGCTTCTCACCCTCCTTGAGATTGGAGATGTCGACCTCGACGGCAGCACCCGCCGCCTTGGCCTTCTCCGAAGGCTCAAACGTACTCACGAAAGGGACGGCGGTGGCCACGCCGCCAACCGCGCCAGCGCAGCCGGACGCGATCAACCACGTTCGCTTGCTGGAGTCGATGGGAGTATCACTCATGGGGTTCCTCGGTATGCATCGGTATTGGAATCAACCGCAAATTGTAGCGGAGTGCCGCTGCCCGGCTCAATGTCGCACGCGCCACGACTTCTCGGGCAAACTAGCGTGCTTTCATCTACATCAAGGAAATGCGATGAGTTTCATGCAGGAATTCCGGGAGTTCGCAGTCAAGGGCAGCGTCGTTGACCTGGCCGTCGGCGTCATCATCGGCGGCGCCTTCGGCAAGATCGTCGATTCGGTCGTCGCCGACCTGATCATGCCGGTCGTCGGCCTGGTTTTCGGCAAACTCGACTTCTCCAACATGTTCTTCGCGCTGGGCTCAGTGCCCGAGGGCACGGCCCACACGCTGGATGCCGTCAGGAAAGCGGGCGTCCCGGTGTTTGCTTACGGCAACTTCATCACCGTCGCGGTCAATTTCGCGATCCTGGCCTTCATCATTTTCCTGATGGTCAAGCAGATCAACCGCCTCAAGCGCGAGGCGCCGCCAGCACCCGAGCCCGAGGTCGTCACACCCGAGGACATCGTGCTGTTGCGCGAGATCCGCGACAGCCTGCGCAAAGGATAAGCGCGGGGCGCTGCGGGTGCCTGCCAAGGCCGTTCGCCCCCACGCCAGGCGTTCAGCCGCCACCCACAAGGGCGCGCGCCATGCGCACTGCCTCGATCAGGCTGGCCGGGTCGGCAACGCCGCGCCCGGCAATGTCGAATGCCGTGCCATGGTCGGGGCTGGTGCGCACCAGCGGCAGGCCCAGCGTCACGTTCACGCCCTTGTCCACGCCCAGGTACTTCATCGGAATCAGGCCCTGGTCGTGGTACATGGCCAGCACCACGTCGAACGCCCCGGGGCGCTGCGGAGTGCTGCGCGCGCGCATGAAGACCGTATCGGGCGCAAAAGGCCCATGCGCATCCACGCCCTCGACTCGCGCCTGGGCGACGGCGGGCGCAATTTCATCGATCTCCTCACGGCCGAACAGGCCGCCCTCGCCCGCATGGGGATTGAGCCCGGCCACCGCGATGCGCGGCGCGCGCCCCAGGTTGCGCGACAGCGCCGCATGGGTGATGCGCAGGGTTTGCAGCACATTGGCCTGGGTCACGGCGGCAATCGCCTCGCGCAGCGAGACATGGATGCTCACCAGCACGGTGCGCAGCTCGTCGCTGGCCAGCATCATGCGCACCGGCATGTCGGCAAGCGGCACGCCCGCATGGCGTGCGCTCTCGGCCTGAAGCAGCTCGGTGTGGCCCGGGTAGGTCACGCCCGCCGCGGACAGCGCCTCCTTGTGCAGAGGCGCGGTGACCAGCGCGGCAATCTCACCGCGCAATGCGGCCTGCGCCGCCCAGGTGACGCAGGCCGCTGCGTCGCTCCCCGCCCGTGCGCTGACCTGCCCCCACGGCGCCGGGCCGTGCAGCCCCGCCAGGGGCCAGACCGGCAGGCAGCGCGGCGGCAGCGCCGCTACCTCGTCCAGGCCGCCGAGCACGGCCACGGGCAGGCTGGGCTGGCCAGGGTGCTCGATGCAGGCAGCGGCGCGGCGCAGCGTGGCCACGTCGCCGACCACGAAGCAGCCGGCCAGCAACTCGGGGGCGTCGCGAAAGGCCTGGGCGACGATTTCCGGGCCGATGCCCGCGGGATCGCCCTGGGTGATCGCAATGGGGAGAGAAGAGGATGTCATGATGGACGGCGGCGCCGTGAAATTCAGGCCGGGTTGTCAATGTCAATGAAGCGGTGCTCCAGCCCCAGCGTGGCCGCGACATGGCCAGCCAGCGCCGGCGCGCCGTAACGCTCGGTGGCATGGTGACCGGCGGCCAGAAAGGCCACGCCGGTCTCGCGCGCCAGATGCGCCTGGGGTTCGGAAATCTCGCCGGTGATGAAGGCGTCGGCGCCCGCGGCGATGGCCGCCTCGAAAAAACCCTGCGCGCCGCCGCTGCACCAGGCAACGCGCCGGATGGCGCGCTGCTGTACCGGCGCCACGCAGGTCACCGCACGCCCCAGCACGCCCTGCACATGCAGTGCCAGAGCCTGTGCGTCGGCAAAGTCTGCGGCGCCGGCAAAGCCCAGCTCCTGGTCGCCAAAGCGTTGATCGGCCTGCCAGCCCAGCACACGGCCGAGCTGGGCGTTGTTGCCCCATTCGGCGTGTGCGTCCAGCGGCAGGTGGTAGGCAAACAAATTGATGTCGTGGGCCAGCAGGCGCTGCAGGCGCTGCTTCATCCAGCCGGTGACGCGCCCGTCCATGCCGCGCCAGAACAGGCCGTGGTGCACGAAGATGGCGTCGGCGCCCGCGTCGATGGCGGCGTCGATCAGCGCCCGGCTGGCGGTCACTCCGCTGACGACGCGCGTCACCGTGGGCCGGCCCTCCACCTGCAGGCCGTTGGGGCCGTAGTCCTTGAATCGCTCGGGCTGCAACAGGGCGTCGAACTGCTGCAGCAATTGTTCTCGGGTGGTGCTCATGCTGGCATTGTGCGCCAGGGCGTGGCCACGGCGCCCCGCGTGGCGGAATGCGCGCCAAAACACGCGACAATGGCTTTTTCCCCTTCTGCCCGACCACCATGAAACGTTTGTGGCTGCTGTTTTCCCAGGCCGTGACGGTCTGCCTTGCAGCGTATTTCGTCGTCGCCACGCTGCAGCCTGACTGGGTGGGCCGCGGTGCGCCGCAGCGCCCCACCGTGACGCTGCTGCAAGCGCCCGCGGCGGAGCCAGAGCAGCCGGTTGCCGGCAGCTTCAGCGCCGCCGCGCGCAAGGCGGCGCCCGCGGTGGTGAGCATCACCACCAGCAAGGAAGTGCGCCAGCCGCGCAGCAGCGACCCGTGGTTCCGCTTCTTCTTCGGAGACCAGGGCACGCGATCGCAGACCGGGCTGGGCAGCGGCGTGATCATCAGCCACGACGGCTACATCCTGACCAACAACCACGTCGTCGAAGGCGCCGACGAAATCGAGGTGACGCTCAGCGACAGCCGCCGCGCCAGCGCCAGCGTGATCGGCACCGACCCGGAGACCGACCTGGCCATTCTGAAGATTACGCTGGACAAGCTGCCGGTCATCACGCTGGGCAACTCCGACCAGCTCTCCGTGGGCGACCAGGTGCTGGCCATCGGCAACCCCTTCGGCGTCGGCCAGACGGTGACCAGCGGTATCGTCTCGGCGCTGGGGCGCAGCGAGCTGGGCATCAACACCTTCGAGAATTTCATCCAGACCGACGCGGCAATCAATCCCGGAAATTCCGGCGGCGCGCTGGTCGACGTCCAGGGCAATCTGCTGGGCATCAACACCGCAATCTATTCGCGCTCGGGCGGCAGCATGGGCATCGGCTTTGCCATTCCGGTGGCAACGGCCAGGCTGGTGCTCGAAGGCATCGTGCGCGACGGCCAGGTCACGCGCGGCTGGATCGGTGTGGAGCCCGGAGAACTCTCGCCCGAGCTGGCCCAGACCTTTGGCGTGCACGCCAGCGAGGGCGTGATCATCACCGGCGTGCTGCAGGGCGGCCCGGCGGCGCAGGCCGGCATCCGCCCCGGCGACGTGATCATGGAAGTGGGCGGCACGCCCACGCAGTCGGTCTCGCAGCTGCTCAGTGCCGTGGCGGCGCTCAAACCCGGGCACGAGGCCGCATTCGCGGTGCAGCGCGGCGATCAACGCCTGGACGTGACGGTGGTGCCGGGCACGCGCCCTCCGCTGCGCCGGCGCCAGCAGCGCTGATCAGGCCTGCGCGTCTTCGGGCGCCTGCGTGTTGCGAATGAAAATTTGCGCGGCCCAGATGCCGACTTCGTAGAGCAGACACATTGGAATCGCCAGCGCCAGCTGCGAGACCACGTCGGGCGGCGTAACGATGGCGGCGATGATGAAGGCGGCCACGATGAAATAGCCGCGCATGCTCTTGAGTTTCTCGACGGTGATCACGTTCAGGCGCGCGAGCACGACGACCGCGATCGGCACCTCGAAGGCCAGCCCAAAGGCCAGGAACATGGTCAGCACGAAGCCCAGATAAGCTTCGATGTCGGGCGCGGCAGTGATGCTCTTGGGCGCAAAGCTCTGGATGAACTTGAACACCTGGCCGAAGACGAAGAAATAGCAGAATGCCACGCCCATGAAGAACAGCACGGTGCTGGAGACCACCAGCGGCAGCACCAGCTTTTTCTCGTGCGAGTACAGCCCCGGTGCCACAAAGGCCCAGACCTGGTAGAGCACGTAGGGCAGCGCGATCAAAAAGGCCGCCATCAGCAAAATCTTGAGCGGCACCATGAATGGCGAGATCACCGAGGTGGCAATCATCGTCGACCCCTGGGGCAGATGCGCCACCAGCGGCTTGGCAAGCAGGTCGTACAACTGCCCCGGCCCGGGGTAGAGGGCGAGGACGGCGGCGACGATGCCAACGGCCACGATGACGCGGATCAGGCGGTCGCGCAGCTCCATCAGGTGCTGCACAAAGGGCTGCTCGGTACCGGCCAGCTCGTCTTCTCGTTCGGGGGTGTCAGACATGGTCAGGGTAAGGGCCGCAGGCCTGCACCAACCGGCGCGGCGGGCAAAAGTGCATGCGAAGGGAGAAGAGGATGGGGCTCACCCAAGCGGCCTGCGCGGACGGAACCGCGCCACCCGCGCCGCGCCCGACTGCACATGCGTGCGCACGCCGTTGCGCGTCTTGTACCAGCTGGGAACGGCCGCGCGCTTGAGGCGCCAGTTCTTGCGAGGATGGTGGTAGACGGGCGCCACGTAGGTGGATGCCGCCTGCTCAGGCAGCGGCTCATCCAGGCCCGACAGGCTGGACTCGATCGACGCGGTGGTCTCGCTCCAGTCCTTTTCAAGGTCGCGCGTCGTGCTGTGGATGCTTTGCTCCACGTCGCGCGCCGCACCTTCGACGGTCTCTTTCATCTTGCGCAGCTCATCAATCTCCATCGTGCGATTGACCTCGGCCTTCACGTCGGCCACGTAGCGCTGCGCCTTGCCCAGCAGCGTACCGATGGTGCGCGCCACGCGCGGCAGCTTTTCGGGCCCTACGACGACGAGGGCGACGGCGCCGATCAGCGCCATCTTGGACAGTCCGATGTCAATCATTGCGCTTGACGCTCAGAGTCTCAGCTCTTTTGCTTGGCCTCGACGTCGATCGTGGTCTTGTCGGCATTGGCAGCGCTGGCGGCAGCGTTGTTGGTGACCTGCCCCGCGGCCGGTGCCTGCGCCTCGTCGCTGGCGCCGTCCTTCATGCCTTCCTTGAAGCCCTTGACCGCACCGCCCAGGTCGCTGCCGATGTTCTTGAGCTTTTTGGTGCCAAACACCATCACCACGATCAGCAGCACGATGAGCCAGTGCCAGATGGAAAACGAACCCATGGAAATCTCCTAACGAATACGGTTCATTGTAGAGCGCGCCGCGATGGCCGCACCGGCATTCCCGGGTGCCTCGCTGACTCGCATCAACCTCGAAGCGGGCACCCTGGCCTCGGAGGCTCAGCCTCGAAGCCAGGGGCGTGGCCCGCCAATCACGTGCATGTGCAGGTGGTGCACTTCCTGGCCGCCCTCGGTGCCGGTGTTGACGACGATGCGGTAGCCGCCGTCGGGATAGGGATTGCAGCCCTGCTCCATCGCCAGGCGCGGCGCCAGCAGCATCATGTGGCCCAGCAGCGCAGCGTGTTCGGGCGCGGCCTGCGCCATCGACGGCAGGTGCGTCTTGGGCACGATCAGGAAATGCACCGGCGCCCAGGGATGGATGTCGTGGAAGGCATAGACCTGCTCGTCCTCGAACACTTTCTTGGATGGAATCTTGCCGTCGATGATCTTGCAGAACAGGCAGTCGGGGTCGTGGTGGTGGTCGTGCATGGTGATTTGGTTTCGGGAAGGCGTTGAAATTCAGTGCTCCAGCATCGGCATGGTCGAGCGCTTGCCCACGGCCGCGCAGTCCTCGTCCAACCAGCGTTTGCCGGCCTCGCGCCCCAGCGCGAACAGCTGGCGCACAAAGCCCAGGTCGGCGCGCATCTTGCTGGCCGAGCCGAACGGCGCCAGCACGGCGCCGCCGTCGATGCGGTGCATGCGCACGCTCTTGTAGCGCTTGGGATCGAGCTTGCCCTCGTCGAGCAGGCGGCGCACGAAGCCGATGGCGCGCAGTTCGGCCAGCAGGCTGGCGTTGAAGGTGACCTCGTTCATGCGCTCCATGATGTCGGCCGCGCCGGTCGGCGTGACATCAAGCTCCACCGGGTTGATCTGCACCAGCAGGATGTCGCTGCAACGCGTGTGGTAGTGCAGCGGGTGCAGCGCCGGGTTGCCCGAATAGCCACCGTCCCAGTATGGCTCGCCGTCGATCTCCACGGCGCGAAACATCATCGGCAGGCAGGCCGAGGCCATCACCGCATCGGCGGTCAGCTCCTTGCCGGAGAAAATACGCCCCTTGCCGGTATGTACGCTGGTGGCACAGACGAATACCTGCGGCACGTGCTCGTGTCTGTCGTGGGCGCGCAGCTGTTCGAAGTCGACCTTGGCCTCCAGCAGCCTTCGCAGCGGGTTGAAGCCCAGCGGGTTGGCCTGGGCCGGCGAAATCCATTGCGCAACCCAGCCCAGCCACGGGTTGTTCTCCAGCGGCAGGCCCCAGGTCAGGCTGCCCAGTGCCCCCACGCCCTCCCACAGCTCCTTGAGCGTGCGCCGCGCCAGCCTGCAGCCGGCCTTGTGGATGTCGTCTCGATCCTTGTGGTGGCGCGCTGCCTGGGCAAAGCCGTGGGCCAGGGCCACCGCGTTCATCGCGCCGGCACTGGTGCCGCTGATGCCTTCGAGGTTGAAACGCCCGTCTTCGAGCAGCGCGTCCAGCACGCCCCAGGTCAGCGCGCCGTGGGAGCCGCCCCCTTGCAGGGCCAGGTTCAAGGGCTGGTGGTGGTGGTTGGCGTCGTCAGGCATGGATGGCACGGTTGCTGTTCATGGCCACCATGCCGCGCACGATGCGGTAGAGGAACCACAGGGAAATGAGGCCCCAGGCAATCCAGCCCGGGATGAAGAACAGCAGCCACAGCGGCGCAGTCACCAGGTACAGCAGGCCGGCCCACAGCACGCTGCGAATGCGCCAGGAGAAGTGCGACGCCTGCCATGTGCCGGCAGCGTCGCCTCGCTTGACCAGATCCAGAATCAGCGCCAGCAGCAGCAGCACCGCGCTGGGCTGGGCGCCGGGCATGACAGCGGCGACGGCCACGATCAGATGCAGCAGATAACTGACCCAGCCCCAGGTCTTCAGGCTGTCGTCGGCCGGGCCGTCCTCGCCCTGGTAGCGGGCCTGTACGTCGATGGGTTCGCGCTCCATGGCTTCAGTCTCCCGGTGCGTGCGGCAAAGCCTCGCCCTGCTCGCGCGCGAGCGCCTTGCGCAGGGCTTTTTCCTCGATGCCGCTGATGCCTTCGCGGCGCTTGAGCTCGGCCACCACGTCGGCGGGCGCCAGGCCGTAGTGCGCCAGCGCCACCATGCTGTGGAACCACAGGTCGGCCACCTCGTAGACCAGCTTGGCGGCGTCGCCGCCATGATCCACGTCCTTGGCGGCCATCACCACCTCGGTAGCTTCCTCACCAATTTTTTTCAGGAAGGCGTCCGGCCCCTTGGCCAGCAGGCGCGCCACGTAGCTGGTGGCGGGGTCGCCGCCGTTGGCCGGCTTGCGGCTTTCAATGATGGCGGCCAGTTGCGCCAGCGAATCGGTCGTGTTCATGAAGCGTTATTTGTAGATGCTGGCCGGGTCTTTCAAGACCGGATCGACGGCCTGCCACCGGCCATTTTGCAGCACGCTGAAAAAGCATGAATGGCGTCCGGTGTGGCAGGCAATGCCGGGCTCGTGGCCGGTTTGCGTGACCTTGAGCAGCACCACGTCCTGGTCGCAGTCGACGCGGATCTCGTGCACCAGCTGCACGTGGCCCGACTCCTCGCCCTTGAACCACAGCTTGCCGCGCGAGCGGCTGAAGTAGACCGTACGCCCGAGTTCAGCCGTTTTTTGCAGCGCCTCGCGGTTCATCCAGGCAAACATCAGCACGTCACCCGTGTCCTTTTCCTGGGCAATGACCGGAATCAGCCCCTTGTCGTCCCAGCGCAGCTGATCGAGCCAGTCCATCGCCCAGCTCCCGCGTCACAGGCGCACGGCAATGCCGCGCTCCTGCATGAATTCCTTGGCCTGGCGCACCGTGTATTCGCCGTAGTGAAAGATGCTGGCGGCCAGCACCGCGTCGGCGCCGCCCAGCGTCACGCCGTCGGCCAGGTGCTGCAGGTTGCCCACGCCGCCCGACGCGATGACGGGCACGCCCACCGCGTCGCTCACCGCGCGCGTGAGCTGCAGGTCAAAGCCGCTCTTGGTGCCGTCGCGGTCCATGCTGGTCAGCAGGATCTCGCCCGCGCCGCGCCGCGCCATCTCCTCGGCCCAGCGCACGGCGTCCAGCCCGGTGTTCTTGCGCCCGCCGTGGCTGTAGACGTCCCAGCCCTCGCCGCGCTCGACGACCTCCTGGCCCTGGCGGCGCTTGGCATCGATGGCGACGACGATGCACTGCGCGCCGTACTTGCCGCTGGCCTGCTCGATGACCTCGGGCGTGGCAATCGCCGCCGAGTTGAAACTGGTCTTGTCCGCGCCCGCGTTGAGCAGCCGGCGCACGTCGGCCACGCTGCGCACGCCGCCGCCGACGGTCAGCGGGATGAACACCTGGCTGGCAACGGCCTCGATGATGGGCAGGATCAGGTCGCGCCCGTCACTGGTCGCCGTGATGTCGAGGAAGGTGAGCTCGTCCGCGCCCTGCTCGTTGTAGCGCGCAGCGATCTCCACCGGGTCGCCGGCGTCACGCAGTTCGACGAAGTTCACACCCTTGACGACGCGCCCGCCGGTCACGTCCAGGCAGGGGATGATGCGTTTGGCCAGCATGGGAAATCCTTAGGTTCGATAGCCCGCCCAGGCCGTTGCCACGGCACGGCGGACAGATGGGAGTCAGGCCTCGTCCGACAGCGCGTCGGCACGCTCCTGCGCGGCGGCAAAGTCCAGGTCGCCGCTGTAGATGGCGCGCCCGCAGATCACGCCTTCCACGCCCTCGTGCTCGACGGCGCACAGCTGCTCGATGTCTGCCATGTTCGACAGCCCACCCGAGGCGATGACCGGGATCGTCAGCGAGCGCGCCAGGCGCACCGTGGCGTCGACGTTGATGCCGGTGAGCATGCCGTCGCGTCCGATGTCGGTGTAGATGATCGACTCGACGCCCCAGTCCTGGTATTTCTTGCCCAGATCGGCCACGTCGTGGCCGGTGAGCTTGCTCCAGCCGTCGGTGGCCACCTTGCCGTCCTTGGCGTCCAGGCCGACGATGATGTGGCCGCTGAACGCACTGCACGCATCTTTCAGAAAGCCAGGGCTCTTGACCGCGGCGGTGCCGATGATCACGTACTCCAGGCCGGCATCGAGGTAGCGCTCGATGGTGTCCAGGTCGCGGATGCCGCCACCCAGTTGCACCGGGATCGCGCCGCCCACCTCGGCCAGGATGGATTTGATCGCGCCCTTGTTCTTCGGCTGGCCGGCGAAGGCGCCGTTCAGGTCCACCAGGTGCAGGCGGCGCGCGCCGGCGTCGAGCCAGCGGCGGGCCATTTCGGCCGGGTCGCCAAACACGGTGGATTGGTCCATGTCACCTTGCTTGAGGCGTACGCAATGTCCGTCCTTGAGGTCGATGGCGGGGATGAGCAGCATGGTCGTCGGTCAGAGGGATGTGGCCACCAGGGTCGGCCGGGTTGAAGAAAATCAGGGTTTCCAGCGCAGGAAGTTGCGGTACAGCTGCAAGCCCTGCACGGCGCTTTTTTCCGGGTGGAATTGCGTGGCAAAAAGATTATCACGCGCAATGGCCGCAGCAAACGGCTCGCCGTAGTCGGCCACGCCGGCGCAGTGCGCATCGTGCTCGGGCCGCGCGTAGTAGCTGTGCACGAAATAGAAATAGCTGTCGTCTGCTATGCCTTGCCAGATCGGGTGCCAGGCGGCCCCATGGCGCGCCTGGCGCACGCGGTTCCAGCCCATGTGCGGCACCTTGTAGCGGCTGCCGTCGGCCTGGCGCCGGCCGGCCAGGTCGAACTTGAGCACCTGGCCCGCAATCAGATCCAGGCCGTCGACACCGCCCTCGGCGCTGTGCGAGAGCAGCATCTGCATTCCCACGCAAACGCCGAACAGCGGCTTGCTGGCGGCAGCTTCAAGCACCGAGGCGCGCAGGCCCGATGCATCGAGCTCGCGCATGCAGTCGGGCATGGCGCCCTGGCCGGGCAGCACGACGCGGTCTGCGGCGCGCACCACGGCCGGGTCGGCCGTGACGACGACCTGCCAGCCCTCGCCCTCGGCGGCGGTGCGCACGGCCTGCGCGACCGAGCGCAGATTGCCCATGCCGTAATCGACGACGGCGACGGTTTTCATTGGTGTTGACATCGGGGTGCAGGCGCAGCCGGGGCGGCGCGCGTCGTATGCGTTTTCAGGCCTTGCGTGGGGCGCTCCAGCGGGTCACAGCGAGCCCTTGGTCGATGGGATCACCCCCGGCGCGCGCGGGTCGACCTCCAGCGCCGCGCGCAGCGCGCGCGCAAAGGCCTTGAAGATGGTCTCGCACTGGTGGTGCGCGTTCACGCCCTTGAGGTTGTCGATATGCAGCGTGACCAGCGCATGGTTGACGAAGCCGTGGAAAAACTCGCCGACCAGCTGGGTGTCGAGCTGGCCGATCATGGCGGCGGTGAACGGCGCGTTCATGTGCAGGCTCGGACGCCCCGAAAAATCGACGACGACGCGCGACAGCGCCTCGTCCAGCGGCACATAGGCGTGGCCATAGCGGCGCAGGCCCTTCTTGTCGCCCACGGCGCGGGCAAAGGCCTGTCCCAGCGTGATGCCCACGTCTTCCACCGTGTGGTGGCCGTCGATGTGCAGGTCGCCGTCGCAGCGCACCTCCAGATCGATCAGGCCGTGGCGGGCGATCTGCTCGAGCATGTGGTCGAAGAAGCCAATCCCGGTGTTCAGGCGCGACACGCCGGTGCCGTCGAGGTTGACGCGCACCTGGATGCGCGTCTCTGCCGTGGTGCGGCCGACCTCGGCGATGCGGTCGGTGTTGGCAGAGGGAACGAGTGCGGAAGAAGTCATAGGGAGGCCTCCAGCGCCGCCAGCATGCGGGCATTGTCATCGTCGGAGCCCACCGTCAGGCGCAGGCACTGCGCCAGCAGCGGGTGCATTGTAGAAACGTTCTTGACCAGCACCTGGCGCTGGCGCATGGCGCCGAAGGTGCGCGCCGCGTCGGCCACGCGGATCAGCACCATGTTGGCTTCGCTGTCCCACACCTTCGCTATGCCGGGCAGCGCGCGCAGCGCCGCCAGCAGCGTGGTGCGCGCGCGGCGCAGCGCCGCGGCCTGGGCGGCGAACACCTCGGCGTGCTCGAGCGCGAACAGCGCCGCCTCGCAGTTCAGGCTGCTGACGTTGTAGGGCGGGCGCACCTTGTCGATCTCGCCGACCAGCGCCGCCGGGCCGATCAAATACCCCAGACGGGCACCGGCCAGGCCGAACTTGGACAGCGTGCGCATCAGCAGCACATGACCGTTGCGCGCCGGCTCGGCGCGCATGCGGTCGAGCCAGGTGCGGCTGGCGAACGGCTGGTAGGCCTCGTCCACGACGACGATGCCGCCCACCGCGCCAGCGGCGTCGATGAGGCGCTGCACCACGCCCTCGTTCCACAGCGTGGCCGTGGGGTTGTTGGGATAAGCCAGGAAGGTGAGGGCCGGGCGGTGCTGGGCAATCGCCGCCAGCATGGCACCCTCGTCGAGTTCAAAGTTGCTTGTCAGCGGAACGCCGACGAAGCCCAGGCCCTGCAGCTGCGCGCTCATCGCGTACATGACGAAACCCGGCACCGGCGCCAGCACCGTCGCGCCGGGGCGCGCGCAGGCCAGTGCGGCCAGGCTGATCAGCTCGTCCGAGCCGTTGCCCAGGATCAGCCGGCAGCCCGCCGGCATGTCCGCATGCCGGGCCAGCGCCGCCTGCAGGTCGGCGTAGCGCGGGCCGGGGTAGCGGTTGAGCGCCAGCGCGCCCAGGCGCGCCCCCAGCGCGGCCTGCAGCTCGGGCGGCAGCGTGAAGGGGTTCTCCATCGCGTCCATCTTCAAGAGGCCGCCGGCGTCCTGCACCACGTAGGCGTGCATGGCGCGCACCTCGGGGCGGATGCGGGCAAGCGCGCTGGCGCCAACGTCGGGAGGTGGAGTCATGTCAGTCATCGGGCTTCCTTGTCGGGGTCGGGCAGCGGCTGCTGCCGCGGATGCCACACGGTCACGCCGCCGTAGGCGCCGCCGTGCGGCAGCGCCAGCGTCAGCATGGCGTGGCAGCCGCTGTGCTGGGCGCAGGCCAGCGCCAGGCAGTCGCCAAAGGCCAGGTCGTGGCGCGCCTCGATGGCCCAGGCCGTCTCCAGCGTGGCGGCGTCGGTCTTCCACGGCGTCCAGGTCTGGTAGCGGCGCATCGCGGCGCGCGCGTCGCCCCGGGGCAGCGGCGGCTGCGCGGCGACCACCTGGTCGTAGAACTCGACCAGCGCCTGGCCGCCGGTGCGCCCGCAGCGCGTGCGCCACAGCAGGTCCAACCACTGCAGGCAGGCCTGGTGCAGCGGCGCGTCGGCCAGGTTCTCGGCGGCGATCAGCACCGAGGTATCGACGAACACCGGCGTCATGCGGCGCCCCCGAATACTAGGCTGTTTCGGCCTTCAGCCCTTGCGGGGCTTGTGCTACGCGCTATCGAACTTGAATCCTGCGGCGCCTGCCAGCCGCGCTCGTCGGTGCGCCAGGCGAGGTAGGCGCGCTCGTAGGCGTCCTCGCGCTGCATCATCTCGGCCATGAAGTCGCCCACCATGCGCGAGACGCTCGTGCCCCGGCGCGCCGCCTCGATGCGCGCCCATTCGAGCACGGCGTCGTCGACGGTGATGGTGAGGTTTTTCATGCCTGCCATCGTACACGAAATTCGTGTCGCACGAATTTCGTGTACGACTTGACGTTGCACTTACATGGCGATGACCATCTCCGCCTCGGCCTCGCCCTCGTCGGTGTCGCCGAACAGGTCTGCGCCCTCCTCGCCGGCCACGTCGGCCTGGGGCGTCTTGCCCATGGCCTGGGCAATCAGCGCCAGCAGGCGCTGCTGCCGATCGGCCCAGAAGGCAGTGACGTCGTCAGCGCGCAGCAACGCCGGATCGAGGGCGTGCGAGCGCAAATAGCCATCGAGCCGCTCGACCGCCACGCCCGGGGTCTGCCCGTCGCCCGCCTGCAACTGCGCCAGATACTGCGACGGCGCCACGCCGCCAATGATGCGGTTGGTGCGAAACGACAGCGGCGTCTTGTTAATGATGGCGTCGTACAGCGCCGGCGCAATGCCTTGCTGTTGGCACCAGGCCTTGGGAAAGATGTGGTGGATGTCCACGTTCTCGCCAAAGAACACCGTGTGGTCGAACTTCTGCCCCGAGCGCCAGTCCTGCGCGCCCTCGTTCATCAGCAGCGCGTTCATTCCTTTATAGGCTGCCGACAGGCGCATGCGCATGGTCTTCAAGCGGTCGGCGCGAAAAATCACCTCGCTCACCGTTGCCGGCTCAGGGCCGCCGCGCAGCAGCCATTCGGGCACCTGCAGAAAATCCTTGGCGCTGCGCGACTCGACGGCCGAGCCGTAAAGCTCGCCAAACACCCCGCACCAGTACCAGCGCTGCAGGCGCGCACGGTGGCTGTCGTGCTCCCAGGCGTCGCCCAGGTCGGCCAGGATGGCCGCCAGCGGCACGATCTGCGTCTGGTAGGGCAGGTCGTAGACGCGGTAGATGCGCAGCAGGTGCAAAAACTTGGCCGCGCGCTCCAGCCCCTGCTCAGCCTGCGTTTCGTATTGTTTGTAGGCCTCCAGCGGCAGATTGAGCAGCGCCTGGCGGTTGCCCGAGACGGCGGGCAGCTCCCTGCCCTGCTTGCCCGCCGCGGCCGCCTGGCGGCGCAGCGCACGGGTGTGAAACAGCGAGACGATGTGCAAAAAGTCGGTGTTGCTGACGTTGGCCAGAATGCCGGCCTCCTGCCCCGGCGGGCACAACGTCTGCACCAGGCGGCGGTGACGTCCCTTGTCGTGGGCGCTGCCGTACCAGTCCTTGCGCAGCTCATGGCCGTCCATGGCATACATGGCGGTGACCAATTCGAAGGCGTCGAGCGGCTTGCCGCCGGTGTTGACCTTCTCGAACACCACGCAGACGGCCTCTTTCGACGTGGACTGGTCGAGCGCGATCACCGGCACCTGGTAGTAGCGGAAATTTCCAGCACCTCGCGCTTGAAGGTACGGAACAACTCGCGCAGGGGTTTGTTCGCAGCGCCCTCCCAGTACGCGTCGAAACCGTCTTGCCAGCGATCCCAGTCGAGCACCTGTGACACCGGGTACATCAGCGTGGCGTACTCCTTGTCCGGCGTGGACAGATCCAGCTCCACAGAGCGCACCAGCTTGTCGGCGGGCACGCCGACGACGGCCTCGTCGCGGTCTACGGATGGGTCGAGCGCCTTGCGGATGTCGAGATAAAACCAGCGCTGTACCCGCTTGTTCCTGGGCGTGACGGTCTGCACCACCTGGCCACGCAGCGCCACCTGGTAGAGCGAGGTCATGCGCTGCTGGCCATCGAGCAGCAGCGCCTGCGGCAGCGCCTGCCCCGCTGCGTCGGGCGCACCTTCGACCGGGCGCGGCCTGAAGTTGACCTCGCCGCCGGTCTTCAAGGTCATCAGCGCACCCACCGGAAACGCGCGCGACACCGAGGCGATCAGGCTTTTGATGCGCTCCTCGTCCCACACCCAGCTGCGCTGGAAATCGGGCAGTTGCAGCGCACCGCTGTGGCAGTCTTCAAGCAGCTTGTGCAGATACACCGGGTTGGTTTGAAACGTCGATCCAGCCATGCGCGTCACTCTTTCACCGTGCGGGCACCAGCGCCCGCACATATCGTAACGGCATCAGTAACTACAAGTTACTTGAATTACAGGCTGCGCCGCTGGCCAAAGGCGGCCTGGCTGCACCCCGGCTTTATTTCTTGTCCCGCTGCGCCTGCTCGGCCATCTCGCGCGCAATCCAGGCGTCCACCGGCTGGCGCTGGCGCCGGGCCTCGCGGCGCAGATGCGTGCTCTCCTCGTCGAGCACGCGATACAGGCTCCACATCACCAGACACAGCAAAATGGCAAAGAGCAGTGCGGCAATGGTGATCAAGCCCTGCAAGGCCTCCAGCCCGCCGGCCAGCAGCATGGCCGCGGCAATCAACGCCACGGCCACACCCCAGACCAGGCGCCGCGCGAAAAATGCGCCTCGGTGTCCTCGCCGCCGAGGCGCAGCTGGCCAAAACGCCCAACCGCCAGATACAGCAGAAACAGTAGCGCCAAAAAAACCACCAGCAGATACATCCAACCCGTGTCGCGCACGGCCTGCGCCAGCGCCGCTGCATCAGCCTGTGCGCAGCGCGCTGCGCGGCTACTGCAGGAAGGGGATTTGCGTGAACAGCTGCAAGACGGTTGCGTTGACCAGATCGACGAAGAAGGCGCCGACCAGCGGCACGATCAGGTAGGCCTTGTACGAGGGGCCGAAGCGGTCGGTGACGGCCTGCATGTTGGCAATGGCCGTGGGTGTTGCGCCCAGGCCAAAGCCGCAGTGGCCGGCGGCGACGACGGCAGCGTCGAAGTCCGCGCCCATGAAGCGGTAGGTGACGTAGGTCGCGTACAGCATCATCACCACGACCTGCACCGCCAGGATGATGGCGACCGGGCCGGCCAGGTCGGCCAGCTCCCACAGGCGCAGGCTGACCAGCGCCATTGCCAGAAACAGCGACAGCGAGGCATTGCCGAACACGTCGATGGCGCGGTCGAACATCTCGAAGCGAAACATGTGGGTCAGCACGTTGCGGATCACCACGCCGCTGGCCAGCGCCCAGATGAAGGTGGGCAACTCGATGGCCGTGCCATGCGTCCAGCGGCTGAGCAGGTCGGCGCTGGTCAGGCAGGCGGCGAACATCGCCAGAGTCTCGATGGCCACATAGGCCGTGATCAGGCGCGGCTGGTCGAATATCTCGAAAGTCAAGCGCTTTTCCTCTTCGCTCTCGGTCGCCTGCTCATGGCGCGGCGTGCCCGAGATCGTCTCGACGTCACTGCGCTCGTGCGCCTGCGGCAGCGGCTTGCGTTTTTGCTTGCGGATCAGGTAACGCGCCACCGGTCCACCGATCAGGCCGCCGAACACCAGGCCGAAGGTGGCCGTGGCAATGCCCAGCGTGGTCGCGCCGGTGATGCCGTACTTGGCCTCCAGCACCGGCCCCCAGGCGCCAGCCGTGCCGTGGCCACCGGTCAGTGTGATCGAGCCCACCACCAGGCCGATCAGGGGCTTGAGACCCAGCAGCGCCGCCAGGCCCACGCCGATGACGTTCTGCACCACGATGAAGATAGAGACCAGCACCAGCAGCATGATCAGCGGTTTGCCCCCTTCCTTGAGGCGCGTGAAGTCCGCGCTCAGGCCGATGGAGGCGAAGAACATCAGCATGAAGGTGGTCTGCAGATCGGCGTTGAGCTTGAACTTCAGGTCCAGCGTGGCGTTCAGCACCGTGATGATGAGCGCGGCCAGCAGGCCGCCGGCAACGGGCTCCGGAATGTTGAACGAGGACAGAAACTTGATGCGAAAGACCAGCCAGTGCCCCACCAGCATCACGATGGCCGCGACGATCAGGGTGTGGTAGGCGTTGAGGGTGATTTCCATGAAAACCTCCAGGGGGCGATAAGCGCGTGCGGCCAGCATACGCTGCCAGTACCGCCGCGCGCCAGCCCTACGGGGGCAAAGGTGCGTGCGTGAAGGAAGCCGCTGCTGAACGCTCTCGATGACGACCGGGCAAAACGCCCGGCCAGGCTTTGTCTACCTTGTGGCGCGGCCTTGGGTCAGGCCACTGCCTTTATGGGTGCGCAAGCCTGCCGGTTCGGCGTGCCCTGGATGTTCTTGCGCGCAAGCGACCCGGGCCCGTTCAGAGGCTGCGAAGCGGGCGTGATTTTCGCCGCATTTGTGACCCTGCCAGCCTGCTCCAGGACAAGAACGTTATAAAAAGGCAAATAGCGCGCGGTGCAATCCCTGGACACCGCGCGCAACACCGCGACACACAGAAACATGGTCAACGGGCACCCAAGCACAGCATGGATCTTCAGCGGCGGCGCCAGCCTGGGCGCCGTGCAGGTCGGCATGCTGCAAGCGCTGCTGCGCGCCGGGCTGGCGGACGGCGGCCTGGCGCGCCCCGGGCCGCTGGATGTGCCGCTGGCCCGCCATCACCACGCGCATGGATAAGTAGGCGAGCTCACTCGGCGCTCAACCCCGCAGCAAGGACGCGCGGTCAGCCGCCCTTCAGCCGCATTTCTGCCGCCCGCGCATGCCCTTGCAGGCCCTCGCCATGCGCCAGCACGCTGGCGATCTGGCCGAGTTCTTGCGCACCGGCTTCGCTGACCTCGATCAGGCTGGAGCGTTTCTGGAAGTCGTAGACGCCCAGCGGGCTGGAAAAGCGCGCTGTGCCGCTGGTGGGCAGCACGTGGTTGGGACCGGCGCAGTAGTCGCCCAGGCTTTCGCTGGTGTAGGCGCCCAGAAAGATGGCGCCTGCGTGGCGCAAGAGCGGCTCCCAGCGGTGCGGGTCGGTGCTGGAGATTTCCAGGTGCTCGGGCGCGATGCGGTTGCTGATGGCGCAGGCCTCTTCCATGCTGCGCGTATGGATCAGCGCGCCGCGACCTGCCAGGGACTTGGCGATGATCCCGGCGCGCGGCATGCCGGGCAGCAGGCGGTTCATTGCGGCGAGCACGGCGTCGATGTAGGCCGCGTCCGGGCACAGCAGGATGGCCTGCGCCAGTTCGTCGTGCTCGGCCTGGCTGAACAAATCCATCGCCACCCAGTCGGCCGGCGTGCTGCCGTCGGCCAGCACCAGGATCTCGGACGGGCCGGCGATCATGTCGATGCCCACTTGGCCGAACACGCGCTTCTTGGCGCTGGCCACATAGGCGTTGCCGGGGCCGGTGATCTTGTCCACCTTCGGCACCGTAGCCGTGCCGTAGGCCAGTGCGGCCACGGCCTGGGCGCCGCCGATGGTGAAGGCGCGCGTGACGCCGGCCACGTGGGCAGCGGCCAGTACCAGCGGGTTTTTCTCGCCGCGCGGCGTGGGGACGACCATGATGATCTCCGTCACGCCGGCCACGTGGGCGGGAATGGCGTTCATCAGCACGCTGCTCGGGTAGGCAGCCTTGCCGCCGGGCACGTAGATGCCGACGCGATCCAGCGGCGTGACCTTCTGGCCCAGCAGCGTGCCGTCCTCGTCGCGGTAGCTCCAGCTCTCGCCGCTGGCCTTTTTCTGCGCCTCGTGGTAGCTGCGCACACGCCGTGCGGCAGCGGTGAGCGCGTCGCGCTGCACCGCGGGCAGGCCGTCGTAGGCGGCCTTGAGCTCGGCTGCGGTCAGTTCCAGCTGCGCCATGGCGCCGGCCTGCAGGCCATCGAAGCGGGCGGTGTATTCGAGCACCGCAGCGTCGCCGCGCTGCTGCACGTCGGCCAGGATGGCGGCCACGCGCTCTTCGATGGCGGCGTCCTGCTCGGCGGACCAGTGCAGGCGCTGCGCAAAGTCCTGCTCAAACGTGGCGCTGGCGGTTGACAGCAATGCGGGGTTGGCGGCCTGGTCCATGCGGGTTCACCGTGGGGCTATGGCGCCGGCAAACGCGTCGATGATGCGCTTGAGCGGCTCCTGCTTGAGCTTGAGGGCCGCCTGGTTGACGACCAGGTGGCTGCTGATGTCCATGATGCGCTCGACCTCGACCAGTTGGTTGGCCTTGAGCGTGTTGCCGGTGGAGACCAGGTCGACGATGGCGTCGGCCAGGCCCGTGAGCGGCGCCAGCTCCATGCTGCCGTAGAGCTTGATCAGGTCGACGTGCACGCCCTTGCTGGCGAAGAAGTCGCGCGCGATCTGCGTGTATTTGGTGGCCACGCGCAGGCGCGCGCCCTGGCGCACCGCCTGCGCGTAGTCGAAATCGGCACGCACCGCCACGCTGACGCGGCAGGTGGCGATACACAGGTCCAGCGGGCGAAACAGCCCCTGGCCGCCATGCTCGATCAGCGTGTCCTTGCCGGCCACGCCCATGTCGGCGCCGCCGTATTGCACGTAGGTGGGCACGTCGGTGGCGCGCACCAGCACCACGCGCACATCGGGCTGGTTAGTCGGCAGGATGAGCTTGCGCGACTTCTCCGGGTCTTCGGCCACCGTGATGCCGGCGGCGGCCAGCAGCGGCAGGGTTTCCTCGAAGATGCGGCCCTTGGACAGCGCCAGCGTGATGGGTTGGGTCGTCGTCATGCGCTGATTCTCTCGATATCGGCCCCCAGGCCGCGCAGCTTGGCTTCCATCGTGTCGTAGCCGCGATCCAGGTGGTAGATGCGGTCGACCAGCGTCTCGCCGCTGGCCACCAGGCCGGCGATCACCAGGCTGGCCGAGGCGCGCAGGTCGGTGGCCATTACGGTGGCGCCCGACAGAGGCGCGCCGCCAACGAGCGTCGCCACGCGGCCGTCGACCATGATCTCGGCGCCCAGACGCATCAGCTCGTTGACGTGCATGAAGCGGTTCTCAAAAATCGTCTCGGTCACCGTCGCCGCGCCCTGCGCCACCAGGTTCAGCGCCATGAACTGCGCCTGCATGTCGGTGGGAAAGCCTGGGTACTCCATGGTGCGAAAGCTCTGCGCCTTCAGCTGCGCGCCGCCGGGGCTGATCACGCGCAGGCCGCCCGCTCCGCCCTCGCCTTCGGCGCCGACCTGCACGCCCGCATCGCGCAGCTTGTCGATCACCGCCTGCAGGTGATCGGCGCGCGCATGCTCCAGCAGCGCATTGCCACCGGTGGCAGCGACGGCGCACAGAAACGTACCCGCCTCGATGCGGTCGGCCACCACCTGGTGGGTGCAGCCGTGCAGCTGCGCCACGCCCTGCACGCGAATGGTGCTGCTGCCATGGCCCTGGATGCGCGCGCCCATGCGGATCAGCATCTCGGCCAGGTCAGCCACCTCGGGCTCCTGCGCGGCGTTCTCCAGCACGGTCTCGCCCTCGGCCAGGCAGGCGGCCATCAAGAGGTTTTCGGTACCCGTCACCGTGACCATGTCGGTCGTGATGTGCGCGCCCTGCAGACGCTGGCGCCCCGGCGGCAGGCTGGCGACGATGTAGCCGTGCTCGACGTGGATTTGCGCGCCCATGGCCTGCAGGCCGCGGATGTGCTGGTCGACCGGGCGCGCGCCAATGGCGCAGCCGCCGGGCAGCGACACGCGCGCGCGGCCAAAGCGCGCCAAGAGCGGCCCCAGCGCCAGCACCGACGCACGCATGGTCTTGACCAGCTCGTACGGCGCCTCGGGCGTGAGGCCGTCGGGCGCGGTAAAGCTCATGCCACCGCGCTCGCCGTGCGTCTCGGTGGCCACGCCCATGTGTTCGAGCAGGCGGCGCATGGTGCGCACGTCGTGCAGGCGCGGCACGTTGACCAAGTGCACCGGCTCGCGCGTGAGCAGGGCGGCGCACATCTGCGGCAGGGCCGCGTTCTTGGCGCCCGAAATGGCGACCCGGCCCACCAGGGGGCGGCCGCCGCGGATCAGGAGCTTGTCCATGGAAATGCTTTGCGAAAGAGAATCAGGAAGCGCAGGCGCCCATCAGGCTTGCTGGCGCTGCTCCCACTCGGCGGGAGTGAAGGTCTGCATCGACAGTGCATGCACCTCGCCCGTGTGCAGGCGCTCGCCCAGCGTGGCGTAGACGCGCTGCTGGCGCTGGATGGAGCGTTTGCCCTCGAATTCGGCCGAGACGACGATGGCGTACCAGTGGTGGCCGTCGCCGTCGACCTGCAAATGCGTGCAAGCCAGGCCGGCTGCGATGATGTCCTGAAGTTGGTCTGCGGTCATGGAATCACTTTGGCAAAAGGGCGCGCTGCGCACCGGCGAAAAAATCGGTCAGTAGCGCAGCTTGTAGCCCGTGCGCAGCAGGCGCAGGGCCAGCGCGCTGACAAAAACCCAGGCCAGGCCGACGACGGTCAGACTGACCCAGGGAGAGACGTCGCTGACGCCGAAGAACCCGTAGCGAAACCCGTCGATCATGTACAGAAACGGGTTGAGCTGGCTGACGGTGCGCCAGAACGGCGGCAGCGAATCGATGGAATAGAACACGCCTGACAGAAACGTCATCGGCATGATGATGAAGTTCTGGAACGACGCCATCTGGTCGAACTTGTCGGCCCACAGCCCGGCAATCAGCCCCAGCGTGGCCAGCAGCGCCGCGCCCAGCAACACGAAGACCGCAATCCACAGCGGCGCGGCAAAGTGCGCAGGCGCATAAAACAGTGTGACCAGGTAGACGCCCAGGCCCACGGCCAGCCCACGCACCATGGACGCGCCGACGTAGGCGCTGAACCAGGCCCAGTGCGACAGCGGCGTGAGCAGGATGAACACCAGGTTGCCCATGATCTTGCTCTGGATCAGGCTGGACGAGGTGTTGGCGAACGCGTTCTGCAGCACGCCCATCATCACCAGGCCTGGCACGAGAAACGCGGTGTAGCTGAGCTGCCCGTAGACCTTGACATGGTCTTCGAGCACGTGGCCGAAGATCAGCAGGTAGAGCACCGCGGTGAGCACGGGCGCGGCCACGGTCTGAAAGCCCACCTTCCAGAACCGCAGCAGTTCCTTGTAGAAGAGCATGCGCCAGCCGGTCATATGGCGCTCTCCAGGGTTTGCGCGTCCTGCTCGTCCGGGCGCGCCATCACGTTCAGAAACACGTCCTCCAGATCGGCCTTGCGGATCTCCACGTCCTCCACGCGCACGCCGGCGTCGCGCAGCGCGGCCAGCTGGCGCTCGATGTCCTGGGCGTTCTGCGCCGGCAGCTGCACGATGCGCCCGGTCACGCGCGCCTGTGCGGAAAGCAGGGCGGGCAGCGCGTCGTCGGTCTTGAAGCGCAGCACGTTGGTCGACGCCTGCGCCAGCAGCTCCGACGTCTTGGCCAGCGCCACCATGTGGCCGTGCTTGAGCATGGCCAGCCGCGTGCACAGTGCCTCGGCCTCCTCCAGGTAATGGGTCGTCAGCAGCACCGTGCTGCCCTGCTTGTTGAGCCGGGCGATGAACTGCCACAGCGTCTGGCGCAGCTCCACGTCCACGCCGGCCGTCGGCTCGTCGAGCACGATGATCGGCGGCTTGTGCACCAGCGCCTGGGCCACCAGCACGCGCCGCTTCATGCCGCCCGAGAGCTGGCGCAGGTTGGCGTCGGCCTTGTCCGACAGCCCCAGGTGGTGCAGCAGCTCGTCGATCCAGTCGTCGTTGTTGCTGATGCCGAAATAGCCCGACTGCAGGCGCAGCGTCTCGCGCACGTTGAAGAAGGGGTCGAACACCAGCTCCTGCGGCACCACGCCCAGGCTGCGGCGCGCCGCGGCAAAGTCGCTCTGCACGTCGTGGCCCAGCACACTCACGCGCCCCTCGGTGGCGCGCGCCAGCCCCGCCAGAATGCTGATCAGGGTGGTCTTGCCCGCGCCATTGGGGCCGAGCAACCCGAAGAACTCGCCCTCCTCGATGTCCAGGCTGATATCGCGCAGCGCATGGAACGCCCCGCGGGGCGTGACAAAGGATTTGCTGATGGATTGGAAGGAGACGGCTGGCATGGCAACCGGGCATTCTAAGCTGCGACGGCCATTGACCGCTGTCCGGGGGCTTGGCTCCCCCACCGGCAATGCCGACTGCAGCCGCCTACGCGGCGGGCAACAGCTCCTGCACGCCATACAGCTGCGCCAAGCTTGCCAGCGCGGCCGGCAGCGCCTTGACGCCAAAGGCCTTGCCCTGGCCAAGAGCGGCGCGGCGGCATTCCAGCAGCACCGCGATGGCCGACGAGTCAAAGCGCACCAGCGTGGTCGCGTCCACCTGCACGGCCGCGCCCTGCTCCGCGTGCAACGCCTGCAACAGCAGGCGCAGGCAGGCGCCGGCCTGGGCGTGGGTCAGCTCGGCGGGCAACACCAGCATGGCGTTACTTGCTCCGCGCAGCGTTGGCCTGGTTGCGCGCCGCCAGCGCGTCGATCAGGCCGTCGATGCCCCGGGCGTTGACCTCGGGGGCAAACTGGCTGCGGTAGGTCTCGACCAGCCACACACCGAGCACGTTCAGGTTGTAGATCTTCCAGCCGGCGCCGTCGCCCGGCGTGCGCTCCAGGCGGTAGTCCAGCTGCACCGGGTCGCCGCGGCCGCGCACCTCGGTGCGCACCAGAACGTCCTTGTCGTCGGCGTGCATGCGCAGCGGCTTGACGACGATGCTCTGGTCGGTCACCTCGTTGAGCGCGCCCGAATAGGTGCGCACCAGCAGCGTCTTGAACTCGTCCTGCAGGCGCTGGCGCTGCTCGAGTGTGGCGCTGCGCCAGCCCGGGCCGACCGCCGCGGCCGTCATGCGGCGGAAATTCACGTGCGGCATGATGACCTTGTTCACCAGCGCCATGATCTTGCCGATGTCGCCGCCCTTGAGCGCTGCGTCGTTGCGCACCGTCTCCAGCACCTCGCCGGACAGGCGCCGCACCAGCGCGTCGGGCGCCTCGTCGGCGGCGTGGGCCACGCCGGCCAGGCCGGTCAGCGCCGCACCGGCGAAGGCGGCCACGGCGTGCAATGCATTGCGTCGATTCATTTTTGCCATGCTGTTGTCCATCAATAGTCGTCGGGCAGCTGGCCGCCCTGGTCATCATCCAACGCGTCATCTCCCTGCACGGCGTTGGCGCGCAAGCCCAGATAGACGTCGCGCGTGAAGCTGTAGGGGTCGAGTGCCGCGGCGTCGAGCACCGAGGTCGCGCCCAGCAGGCTGGCGCGCTTGTTGACAAAGCCCAGCCCGACCAGGCTGTTGCGGTGCGACACCGGGCGCAGATAGGCCAGCGGGTCGCCATACCAGTCGGCCGGCAGCGCCAGCGTGTCGCGCACCGTGGACGGGCCCAGCAGCGGCAGCACCAGATAGGGGCCGGGACCCACACCCCAGTGCGCCAGCGTCAGGCCGAAGTCCTGCTTGTGGCGCGCGATGCCTGCCTCGCTGGCCACGTCCAGCAGGCCGCCCAGGCCGAAGACCGTGTTGGTCGTGAAGCGCACCATCGAGTCGAACGCCTCGCGCCCGCGCAGCTGCAGCAGGTTGTTGACGAAGGACCAGGCGTCGCCCAGGTTGCCGAAGAAGTTGCCCACGCCGGTGCGCACCGGCTGCGGCGTCACGTCCTTGTACAAGGTGGCGACGGGCTTGAGCACCGCCTTGTCCACGTTGTCGTTGAAGGTCGTCATCGCGCGGTTGTAGGGCTCAAGCGGATCGCCCGGGTGGGCATCCGGCCCGGTCGCGCAGCCCGCGAGCAACGCCGCCGACAGCACGGCGGACAGCGCCGCGGTGCGGGTGGGAATCATCGATGTCTTCATTTCTTGGCTCCCGGGCCTGCGCTCTCCTCGGCCTTGCCGTAGAGGAATTGCCCGATCAGATTTTCCAGCACAATGGCCGATTGCGTCGAGGTGACCATGTCGCCCTCGGCCAGATTGGCCTCGTCGGCTCCAGGGTCAATGCCGATGTACTGGTCGCCGAGCAGGCCGCTGGTGAGGATTTTCAGCGAGCTGTCCTTGGGGAAGGCGTAGCGCTTGTCCAGCTCCATCGTCACGCGCGCCTGGAAGGTCGTATCGTCGAAGGCAATGGCCTGCACCCGCCCGACGACCACGCCGGCGCTGCGTACCGCGGCGCGCGGCTTGAGGCCGCCGATGTTGTCGAAGCGCGCCGAGATCTGGTAGCCGGTGCGCCAGTTCAGCTGCAGCAGATTGGCCGACTGCAGCGCCAGAAACACCAGCGCCACCGCGCCCAACAGCACGAACAGGCCGACCCAGACGTCATTCTTGGATTGTTGCATCGTGGATTTCCTCAGTCTCACAAGCTGAACATCAGTGCGGTCAGCACGAAGTCCAGCGCCAGCACCGTCAGCGATGCCATGACGACGGTGCGCGTCGTCGCTCGCGCCACGCCCTCGGGCGTGGGTTTGGCCACATAGCCCTGCAGCACGGCGATGAACGTGACGGCCACGCCGAAGACGACGCTCTTGACCACACCGTTGCCCACGTCCTTGAACAGGTCGACGCCCGCCTGCATCTGCCCCCAGAAGGCGCCGGCGTCGACGCCGATCAGCACGACGCCGACCAGCCAGCCGCCGATCACGCCGACGGCGCAGAACACCGCCGCCAGCACCGGCATCGCGATCACGCCGCCCCAGAAGCGCGGCGCCAGGATGCGGCGCACCGGGTCGACCGCCATCATCTCCATGGCCGACAGTTGCTCGCCGGCGCGCATCAGGCCGATCTCTGCCGTCAGCGACGTGCCTGCGCGCCCGGCAAACAGCAGTGCGGCGACCACAGGCCCGAGCTCGCGCACCAGGCTGAGCGTGACCATCAGGCCCAGCGAGCTCTCCGAGCCGTACAGCTGCAGCACGTTGTAGCCCTGCAGCGCCAGCACGAAGCCGACGAACAGGCCCGACAGCGCAATGATGGACAGCGAATGGTTGCCCAAAAAATGCACCTGGTCGCGCACCAGCGCCGGGCGCCGCAGCACCTCGCGCCACAGCGCCAGCATGCGCCCGAACAGGCGCGCACCCTGGCCGATGTCGGCCAGCTTGCAACGCACTGCAAAACCCACGTGCGAAGGCCGCCACCAGCTCATGCGCCGCCCTCCCCGCGGTTGCCGCGTGCGGCGGCCAGGCCGCCAAAGTCCTCGGCCACCGTCGGGCCGGGGTAGTGAAACGGCACCGGCCCCGTCGGCAGTGCACCGACGAACTGGTGCACCAGCGGGTCGCTGCTGGCGCGCACCGCATCGGGCGTGCCCTGCGCGGCGACGTTGCCCGGCCCCAGGATGACGACGTGGTCGGCCAGCGCGAACGTCTCGTCCAGATCGTGCGAGACGATGATGGTCGTCAGGCCCATCGCGTCGTTGAGCCGGCGGATGAGCTGGGCGGTCGTCCCCAGCGAAATCGGATCGAGCCCGGCGAAGGGCTCGTCGTACATGATGAGTGCCGGATCCAGCACGATCGCACGCGCCAGCGCCACGCGCCGCGCCATGCCGCCCGAGATCTGGCTGGGCATCAGGTCGCGCGCGCCGCGCAGGCCCACGGCGCCCAGCTTCATCAGCACGATGTCGCGCACCAGCACCTCGGGCAGCTGCGTATGCTCACGCAGCGGAAATGCCACGTTCTCGAACACGCTCATGTCGGTGAACAGCGCGCCGAACTGAAACAGCATGCCCATGCGCCGGCGCGCGGCGTACAGCTGCTGCATGTCCATCGCACCCACGTCCTGGCCGTCCACCAGCACCTGGCCCTGCTGGGCGCGGTGCTGGCCGCCGATCAGGCGCAGGATGGTGGTCTTGCCGCCGCCCGACGCCCCCATGATGGCCGTGACCTTGCCCCGTGGCACCTGCAGCGAGAGGTCGCGCAGCACCACGCGATCGCCGTACCCGAAGGTGACGTCGCGCAGCTGCACCAGGGCGTCGCCGGTGGAGGAAGAGGACTCAGGAGGCATGACAGGTCGCTCCGGTCGTGCGGCTGCACCGCCGTTGCGCAAATCTGTAACAAAAACAATCACGCATCATAAGGGGAAACCAGAGTGCTCCAAACGCTCCGATCCTGGGTGTTGCAAGCATGCATATAGCAAACGGCTATAATAGCCGGTTCGCAAAAACGCGCCCACGTGGTTCATCCATGTCTTCACGGGGCCGCGGCTGTTCATCGCACGTGCGCGTCCTGCAAGACGCACAGCACCGGCCCACCCGGCCTGCACCCCGTTGCCACGCAGCGGCCAGGCCACTTCCCGGAAAGCAGATCACGCACTCGCAATGGCAGCGCACCGGGTGGCATTCACGGGCCTTGGCGCCTGTCCGGGTGCCGTTTTTTGTCATGTCCCACAAAGAAAGGACCTGAGTGCAATGAAGAATTATCAGAGCGTCGTCCCCATCCAGTCCGCCGTCGCAACGCGCAATGCCACCGGCCTGCACCTGATCGGTGACCTCTACGGCTGCCTGTGCGACAGCCGCCTGATGCTGGACGCCCAGTATCTGGAAGACTTCTGCAAGCAGCGCGTCGCCGACGCCGGCCTGACCACCGTCGGTTCGCTGTTCCACAGCTTTGGCGAGGGCGGCGGCGTCACCGGCGTCGTCGTGCTGGCCGAATCGCACCTGTCGCTGCACACCTGGCCCGAAGCGGGCTACGTCACGCTGGACGTCTACGTCTGCAACTACACGGAAAACAACCGTCCCAAGGCGCAAAAACTCTTCGACGACCTGCTGGCCGCGTTCAACCCGAACGACCCGCACCTGCACCGCGTCGACCGCGCCTGACCCCTCCCCTCCTGCCGTCACCGCCTGCGCACGCAAGGGCCCAGCGCCCCGGCTGCCGCGCCAGCGTGTGCGCAGCCGTGCCACGTTTTTCGGGAATGCATGCCATGTCCTCTTCGACGACCGCGCCCGCCACACGCTTTGTGGCCGAACGCCTGAACGCCGACTTCGGCCTGTACCTGAGCGACGCCCGGCAGCTGGAGCAGCGCCAGTCCGCCTGGCAGCAGATCGAGGTCTTCGAGAACCCGCAGTTCGGTCGCGTGATGCGCATCGACGGCTGCTTCATGACCAGCGAGCGCGACGAGTTCTTCTACCACGAGCCCATGGTGCACCTGCCGGCCATTGCCCACCCGGGCGTGCGCCGCGCACTCGTCGTCGGCGGCGGTGACGGCGGCGCAGCCGAGGAGCTGCTCAAGCTGCCGAACATAGAGCACGTGGTGCTGGCCGAGCTCGACGAGGAGGTCATCGAGATGGCGCGCAAGTGGCTGGGCGAGATCCACCGCGGCGCGCTCGACGATCCGCGCCTGGATCTGCACTTGGGCGACGCGCGCGACTTCATCGCCCACACCGACGAGCGCTTCGACCAGATCATCCTGGACCTGACCGACCCCTTCGGCCCGGCCGTCGAGCTGTACACGGTCGAGTTCTATCAGGCCTGCCGCAGCGTGATGGCGCCGGGTGGCGTGCTGTCGCTGCACCTGGGCTCGCCCATCCACCTGCACGAGACGCTCACGCGCATCGCCGCGTCGGTGCGCGCGGTGTTTCCGGTGTTTCGCCCCTATCTGCAGTACGTGCCGCTGTACGGCACGCTGTGGTGCATGGGCATGGCGTCCGACAGCGTCGACCCGGCGACGCTGAGCGCCGCGGCGGTGGACGCGCGCATTGCCGAGCGCGGCATCGCCGACCTGCAGCTCTACAACGGTGCGGTGCACCAGGCGCTGCTGGCGCAGCCCAACTTCGTGCGCCAGCTGCTGGCCCGCCCGGCGCAGCCGCTGCACAGCGGCGAGCAGCTCACCGAGGTGCGCGACCCGGCCGAGCTGCCGCCAGTGGTGGTGACGCTGGCCGAGTAGCGGCCGGCCTGGCTATGGCTCGCGCCACTCGCATCGTCGTGGAGTTGGGATGAAAGACAGAATTTTTCTTTGGAGCACTGCACTTTCAGGCTGCATTGCACTCCTGGCTTGCGCGCCTGATGAGTCCGTACAAAGCGGCGCCGCCATCGCCAATCCTGCATCGCAGTACTGCGTGGAAAAGGGTGGACGGATCGAAATCGTCACGGATGAGTCCGGGGCGCAAAAAGGCATGTGCCACTTGCCGGATGGATCCGTGATTGAAGAGTGGGAGCTCTATCGCAAAGAGCATCCACCACAGGACTCATGAATAGCAGCAACCTGGCTTAAGCCATCGCCAGCTATCGCAAGAATTGGCAGTGCCGCGCACTACAGCATGTGGTGCAGGAACGCCTGGGCGCGCTCGTTGCCCGGGTCGGCAAAGAACTCGCGCGCCGGGCGTGCGGCCAGCAGTTCGCCCTGGTCCATGAAAGCCACGGTGTGCGCCACCTCGCGGGCAAAACCCATCTCGTGCGTGACCACCAGCATGGTCATGCGCTCGTCGGCCAGCTCTCGCATGGTGCGCAGCACCTCGCCGGTCAACTCGGGGTCGAGCGCGCTGGTGGGCTCGTCGAACAGCATGATGTCGGGCTGCATGCACAGCGCCCGCGCAATCGCCACGCGCTGCTTCTGCCCACCCGACAGGCGCGCCGGGTAGTTGTCGCGCTTGGCCGATAGGCCCACCTTGGCCAGCAGTGTCTCGGCGCGGGCAATGGCCGCGTCGCGCGCCATGCGCTGCACGACGATGGGCGCCTCGATCAGGTTCTCCAGCACCGTCAAATGCGGAAACAGGTTGAAGTGCTGAAACACCATGCCCATCTTGGCGCAGATGCGGCGCAGCTCGGCGTCGGGCACATAGCTGCAGCGGCCCTGTGCATCGGTGCGCGCCAGCGCCTCGCCCTCGATGGTGACGCTGCCGCCGTCGATCGTCTCCAGATGGTTCAGGCAGCGCAAGAACGTGCTCTTGCCCGAGCCCGACGGTCCGATGATGGCCACCACCTCGCCGCGCGCGACCTGCAGCGTCACGCCGCGCAGCACCTCCTGGTGGCCAAAGTGCTTCTTGACGCCTTTGGCGTCGATCATCGGCAGCTCACTCGTCGAATCGGGCATACCGCCGCTCCAAGCGCTGAAAGCCCCAGGTCAGCACCAGGGTCATCAAGAGATAGAACACCGCCGCAACGATGAACGGCGTGGTCGTGAAGTCGCGCTGCACGATGCCGCGCGCCGCGCGCAGCAGGTCATTGAGCGCCAGCACGTAGATCAGCGAGGTGTCCTTGACCAGCGTGATGGTCTCGTTGCTCATCGGCGGCAGGATGGAGCGCACCATCTGCGGCAGCACGATTCGGCGCATGCTCTGGCCGTAGTTCATGCCCAGCACCTTGGCCGCCTCGTACTGGCCGCGGTCGACCGACTGGATGCCGGCGCGAAAAATCTCGGCAAAGTAGGCCGCGTAGTTCAGCGCGAACGCCGCCACCGCCGCCGGAAAGTCGGGCAGGCGGATGCCGATGACCGGCACGAAGGGCAGCGCGAAATAGATGAACAGCATCTGCAGCATCAGCGGCGTGCCGCGCATCAGCCAGATGTAGCCATTCACGGCCGCGGACAGCGGCGTGAAATGCGAGATACGCGCCAACGCCAGCACCAGGCCCAGCGGCACCGACAGCACCAGCGTGATGACGAACAGCTTCAGGGTGACCAGTGCGCCTTGCGCCAGCGGCCCCAGAAGGGAGAAAACATAATCCATGGACGGCTTTGAGGCCTCGTGCAGCGATCAGCGCGGCGCTGGCGCGCGGCATGGGCAATGAAAAAGGCACCGGTGCCGTCGCAGCAGGCCGGTGCCGGGCAGGTGGCCAATGCGGCCAACCGCGCAGTTTACTTGATGATGTCCTTGCCGAACCACTGCTCGGAGATCTTGGCTGCGGTGCCATCGGCCTTCATGTCGGCCATGGCCTGGTCCAGGCGCGTCAGCAGCTCTGTGTCGTCCTTGCGCAGGCCGACGCCGTATTCCTCGGTGCCGAAGTTCTCGTCCAGCACGCGGTACAGCTCGGGCTTCTTGGCCACGTAGTAGCGGCCCACCACCTCGTCGACCACCACGGCCTGCAGGCGGCCGGCGCTCAGGTCCATCAGCGCGGTGACGTTGTCGCCAAAGGTCTTGAACTCTTTGAACGACTGGAAGACCGCGTCCTCCTTCTTGACCGCGTCGACAGCGCTGGAGCCCTCCTGCGCGCCAACGACCTTGCCCGCCAGGTCGGCCTTGGTCTGCGTGTCCGAGTCGGCAGGCACGACGATGATCTGGTGGTTTTCCATGTAGGGTGCGGTGAACGCGATGTTCTGCTTGCGCTCTTCGGTGATGGTCAGGCCGTTCCACAGCACGTCCACGCGCTTGCCCGACAGCTCGGCCTCCTTGGCGCTCCAGTCGATGGGCTTGAACTGCACCTGCAGATCCAGGCGCTTGGCCGCTTCCTTGGCCATGTCGATGTCAAAGCCGACCAGCTCATTCTTGTCGTCGCGGAAACCCATCGGCGGGAAGTTGTCGTCCAGGCCCACGACGATCTGCGTGATCGCCGCCGGCGCCTCGGGCGCGGCAGCTGCGGGCGTGGCCTCCTCCTGCTTGGAACAACCGGCCAGGACAACGCCCAAGGTCAGCAGGGCAACGGCAGCGAGCTTTTTCATAGGAACAAGGTCTTTTCGAAAGGACGTAAAAAAACAGGCGTCATGCCTGCGGAAAGCGCAATTGTCCCATCAAACACGGTTGTCGCGCCAGCCCATCCCCGGTCGCGGCCGGGCCAAACCCGGGGCGCGGCCAACCCGCAGGCCTGCAGTTCCCCGCGCCGGGTCAATCCACGCGCGCGCCCGAGGCCTTGACGACGGGCGCCCAGCCGGCCACCTCGTCGTGGATGAACTGCCCGAACGCCTGCGGCGTGTTCTTCTCGGCCACCGCGCCCAGCTTGTCATAGGCCTGCCGGATCTGCGGCTTGTCGAACGAGGCGTTCATCACCTGGTTGATCTTGTCGATGATCTCCTTGGGCGTTCCCTTGGGCGCGACCAGGCCGAACCAGGAGGTCACGTCGAACGGCGCGACGCCGCTCTCCTCCATCGTCGGCACGTCGGGCGCCGACGGCGAACGCTGCCTGGTCGTCACCGCCAGCGCGCGCAGCTTGCCCGACTGGACGTGGGGCCAGGCCGAGGGCATGTTGTCGAACATGAACTGCACCTGACCGCCGATCAGGTCGGTCATCGCCGGCGCGCTGCCCTTGTACGGGATGTGCTGGGTCTTCAGCCCGGTACGCACCTTGAACAGCTCGCCGGCCATGTGGATGGAGGTGCCGCTGCCCGACGACGCATAGGCCGCCTTGTCGTCATTGGCGCGCGCCCAGTCGATCAGCTCCTGCACCGTCTTGGCCGGCACGGCCGGGTTGACCACCAGGATGTTGGGCACCTTGGCGGCCAGCGCCACGGCGTCGAAGTCGCGCATCAGGTCGAACTTGACGTTGGGATAGAGCGTCTGGTTGATCGTGCTGGTCACCGCCATGAACAGCAGCGTGTAACCGTCTGCCGGCGCCAGGCGCACCATATCGGTGGCAATGTTGCTGCCGCCGCCGGGGCGGTTGTCGATCACGAAGGGCTCGCCCAGCGCCTCGGTCAGCTCCTTGGCCATCAGGCGCGCGACCACGTCGGTGGTGCCGCCGGCGGAGAAGCCGACGACGATGCGCACCGGCTTGCTCGGATAGGCCTGCTGGGCCTGCGCGCCCAGGGCACATGCGCCAGCCGCCGTGGCCAGCGCCAGCTGCGCCACAAGGCGCCGGCGGCGCGAGAAATGGGTTTTCGTCACGGGTGTCTCCTTGTCATCCTGTGGATCGCACCGGTGCCTGCCCAGACGCCGGAGGCAACAGTCTAACCAGTGCTTTTCAGGCCGGATAACGGGTTTGCAGCAGGTCTTGCAGTCCGAACTCCTCGCCGATGGCCTGCAGCCGCTCGCGCGCGCTGCGCTTCTTCTGTCCGGTGTAGCGCGCCAGGATCAGCTCGTTCTTCAGGCTGTGTTCCCAGCCCACCAGCTCGGTCACCGTGACCTGGTAGCCGCTGGCCTCCAGGTACAGGCAGCGCAGCACGTTGGTGATCTGGCTGCCCAGCTCGCGCGTGTGGATGGGATGGCGCCACAGCTCGGCCAGCGGCGTGCGCGCCAGCTGCAGCGCCTTGTTGCGCCGCAGATGGGCCGCAGCCTCGGCCTGGCAGCAGGGCACCAGCACCATGTGCCGCGCCTGCTTGGCCAGGCCAAAGGCAATCGCGTCGTCGGTGGCGGTGTCGCAGGCGTGCAGCGCGGTGACGACGTCGAAACGTCCGGGCAGGTCGGCCTGCGCGGCGTCGGCCACCGACATGTCGAGAAAGCGCATGCGCGCAAAGCTCAGCTGCTGCGCCAGCGCGCGCGAGCGCTGCACCAGCTCGGCGCGCCACTCGATGCCGACGATCTCGCCGCGGCCCAGCGGCTTGAAGAACAGGTCGTAGAGGATGAAGCCCAGGTAGGACTTGCCCGCGCCGTGGTCGGCCAGCAGCGGCGCATGGCCATCTGCCGCGACCTCCTGCAGCAGCGGCTCGATGAACTGGTACAGGTGGTAGACCTGCTTGAGCTTGCGCCGCGAGTCCTGGTTCATCAGGCCGTCGCGCGTCAGGATGTGCAGCTCCTTGAGCAGCTCGACCGACTGCCCCGGGCGCAGCTCGGCGCGCACCGCCTCCTGCGCGGCCGCTCGCGCGTCGCCCGCGCCCTGGCGGCGCGGCCTCATGCCTGGCCCTCGCCATCCCCTTTGTCGTGGTGAAACGGGCAGCGCGCACCCACGTCGAGCGCCCTCCAGCCTTCGGCACCGAGTTTTTCGACCACCTCGATGTTGCGCTCGAAGATTTCCTCTGCCTCGGGGAATTGCTCGACCGCGCGGTCGATGCTCTCCTCGCGCAGCAGGTGCAGCGTCGGGTACGGCGAGCGGTTGGTGTTGTTGCTCGCGTCGTCCGGCTGCGTGCCCTCGAACTGGAAGCGCGGGTGAAACGACGCCACTTGCAGAATGCCGGCCAGATCCATCGCCTCGACCAGTTCGTCGGCCAGCTCCAGGAAATCGTTGAAATCGAGAAAATCGTGCATGGCGCGCGGCGCGATGAGCAGCGTCGTGTCGCGCCGCTCGGCGCTGGCCTCGGCCAGCGCTTCGAGTTCACGCTGCAAGTCCTGCAGCAACGCGCGGCCGTCCCCGGCATGGCTGACCGCGTAGTGGATCTGCCCCTTGGTGTGCACGCTCTTGGCAAATGGGCACAGGTTCAGGCCGATGACGGCGCGCTCTAGCCAGCGCACGGTGTCGGCAATGACGATGGCGTCGTCGTCGCCCGCGCCAGTCGTAGGGATGTCGGTCATGAGAAGAATTGTCCAGGAGATGGCGCGCCCGCGGCGGCCTGTGCCGCAATTGTAGAAAACCGTGCGACGGTCGGGCCTTCCCCGCAGCCCTACGCCAGCAGGCGGGCGCCGGTCAGGCGCTCGTGCTCGCCCAGCGCGTAGCGGTCGGTCATGCCTGCGATGAAGTCGGCCACCACGCGGGCGCGCCCGGCCGCATCCGCCGCCAGCGCCGCGGCGGCGGGGCCGGCGCGCATGCGCGTGGGGTCTTGCAGGTACAGGGTAAACAGCTCGCGCACCACCTGCTGCGCCTTGTCGGTGGTCTGCACGACCTGCGGGTGGCGGTACAGCTGGCGGTGCAGAAACTGCTTGAGCACCAGTGACTGCGCGCGCATCGCCGGAGAGAACCCGACCAGCGGCGGAGCATGGCGCACCGCGTCGACGTCCGCCGGCGCATGCGCCTGCAGCGCCGCCCGCGTGGCCTCGATCACGTCGTAGACCTGGTCGCTGAGCATGCGGCGGATCGCCTCCTTGCGCAGCCGGCCCTGGTGCCCAGACTGCGCCAGGTGCGGATAGTCGTGCAGCGCCTGCTGACGATAGCGGTCGAACAGCGGCACGGCACGCAGCTGCTCCAGCGTGATCAGGCCCGAGCGCACACCGTCGTCCACGTCGTGGGCGTTGTAGGCAATCTCGTCGGCCAAGTTGCACAGCTGCGCCTCCAGGCTGGGCTGCAGTCCCAGGAGAAAGCGCGCGCCGACGCCGCCGGGCTCGCGCTGCTCCAGGATCTCGGCGTTGCGCCGCGCGCAGTGCTTGAGGATGCCCTCGCGCGTCTCGAAGGTCAGGTTGATGCCGTCGTACTGCGGGTAGCGCTCCTCCAGCGTGTCGACGACGCGCAGGCTCTGCAGGTTGTGCTCGAAGCCGCCGTAGTCGCGCATGCAGGCGTTCAGCGCGTCCTGCCCGGCGTGGCCAAACGGCGTGTGGCCCAGGTCGTGCGCCAGGCAGATGGCCTCAACCAGGTCTTCGTTCAGGCGCAGCGTGCGCGCGATCGAGCGCCCCAGCTGCGCCACCTCCAGCGAGTGCGTCAGCCGCGTGCGAAACAGGTCGCCCTCGTGGTTCAGGAACACCTGCGTCTTGTAGACCAGACGGCGAAACGCGCTGGAGTGCACGATGCGGTCGCGGTCGCGCTGGTAGTCGGTGCGCGTGGGCGCCACCGGCTCGGCCACGCGCCGCCCGCGCGTGCGCGCCGGGTCGCAGGCATAGGGCGCCAGCAGGGCCAGGCAGGCGGTCGCTCGATCCGGCATCGTGGAGCGGTCAGGCCACCGCGCAGCAGGCGTCGATGACTTCGCGCACCAGCGCGTCGGGCGCCGCGCGCACCACGGCGCGCCCCGGCGCGTCGATCAGCACGAAGCGGATCTCTCCGGCCTCGGCCTTTTTGTCCACGCGCATCAGCGCCAGGTAGCGCCCGGCGTTGTCCTGCGCATCGATCACCGGGCCCCACACCGGCAGGCCTGCGCGCACCAGCAGCGCGCGCAGGCGCTGCACGAAGGCGGCGTCGACCAGGCCCAGGCGCAGCGACAGCTCGGCCGCCATCACCATGCCGGCGGCCACGCCCTCGCCATGCAGCCAGACGCCGTAGCCCATGCCGGCCTCGATGGCATGGCCAAAGGTGTGGCCGAAGTTCAGGATGGCACGCAGCCCGCCCTCGCGCTCGTCGGCGGCCACCACCTGGGCCTTGATCTCGCAGCTACGGCGCACCGCGTGCGCCAGCGCCGTGCGCTCGCGCGCCAGCAGTGCGTCGATGTGCGCCTCCAGCCAGTCGAAGAACGCCATGTCGGCGATCGGCCCGTACTTGATCACCTCGGCCAGGCCGGCCGACAGCTCGCGCGCGGGCAGGGTGTCGAGCGTCGCCAGGTCGCACACGACCCGGCGCGGCTGGTAGAAGGCGCCAATCATGTTCTTGCCCAGAGGGTGGTTGATCGCCGTCTTGCCGCCGACGCTGGAGTCCACCTGCGCCAGCAAGGTGGTGGGCAGTTGCACAAAAGGCACGCCGCGCATGTAGCAGGCGGCGGCAAATCCCGTCATGTCGCCCACCACACCGCCGCCCAGCGCGTACAGCACCACCTTGCGGTCGCAACCGTGCGTCAGCAGCGCGTCGAAGATCAGGTTCAGCGTCTGCCATTCCTTGTGCGCCTCGCCGTCGGGCAGCACCACCTGGTGCACCGCCGGGTAGTGCGCCGCCAGCGCCGCCTGCAGCTGCGCGCCATACAGCGGCGCCACGGTGTCGTTGGTCACGATGAGCGCCGCGGTGCCGGGCGGCAGGCCCTCGCCGCCTGCCAGCTGCGCCAGCAGGCCGGTGCCAATGTCGATGGGGTAGCTGCGCTCATCGAGCGCGATGGAGACGGTGGTTTTCACGGCAAATCGTCAATGGACAGAGAGGAGGCGGCGCCCGCAGCTAGGGCCTGTTAACGCTATTTTTGACGGATGCGTTGTGATCAAAAGGGCCACTCGCCAAGGCGCCAGCCGCAGCCAAGGTGCCACCCTTGGCAAGGCTGGCAACGCCGGCGATGGCCCTTTTGAT